>NZ_JBHZAL010000024.1:0-131786 GCF_042754245.1 Nocardia sp. NPDC059228
CGTCGTCGCGTCATGTCGTGAACCGTCCTCCTGCACCCATTCTGGTGCATCAGAACTCTCACAACCGCTGGACCTGCTCAAAGGGCTCCAGTCACTTCGAACCGCGCGGCTCGCGGCATAGATGCCTGATGCCCGACGGGTTCGCGGTGGATGTGCGGAATGGTGTCCGGGGTCAGGTGAGTTTTGTTCTGACTGAAGGGTTCATGGGTACTCCGCGCTCGACGATGTCGGAGACGAAGTGGCGGAGCAGTGGGTCGGCGGGGGAGCCGATGAGGCAGATGAGATCGCGGGACACGATGGGGTGCAGGTGTTTCAGGGTGGCCGGTAGGCCGGGGCCGAGGGCTGTGGCGGGGACCAGTGCGATCCCGAGTCCGGCCGCCGCGAGTTGCGCTGCGGTGGTTGCCTGCCGGGTGCGCATGACGGGGCTGAGCGTGACGCCGTGACCGGCGGCTTGGGCGTCGAGCCAGCCGGCCAGGCCGTTCTCGGGGTGGTAGTGCACCAGTGGTTGATCGTGTAGGTCCTCGAAGCTCAGCCGATCACGCTGGGACAAGGGGTGATCGGCGGGGAGGACGGCCACGATCTCCTCGGTGCCGATGAGTTCGGACGCGCCGGTCCGGCGGGTCGGTCGGGGACCGAGGGCCAGGTCGGCCGTTCCGGATTCGATGTGGTGGACGAGGTCGTCGGCGCTCGTGGCTTCGGTGAGCACCATTTGCACGCCGGGCTTGCGGCGGAACCAGGTACGAAGCACCGGGGCCAGCAGACTCGCGGTCAGGCTTTCCGCGCATGCCAGCCGCAACTGGCCGCCTTCGCCTCTGGCCACGGCTCGACCGCCATCGACGACGCGAGCAGCCGCAGTCAACGCTGCACGGGCGTCGGCCTCGACGGCGCGGCCGATGACGGTGGCGCGCACCCCGCGCGGCAGTCGTTCGAGGACCGGTGCGCCGATCTCGCGTTCGAGCGCCGCGAGTTGATGCGACAGTGCCGGTTGAGACATGTGCAGCACCGCGGCGGCGTCGGTGATCGACCCGGCGTCCAGGACGGCGATCAGGCATTCCAGGGCCCGCAGCGTTGGCATTCGAAAATCTTATGGCATTGATCGAAAACATTCAGTTCGCGAAGGGATTATTCGTTTCCGACGGGATGCTGAACCGGGCATGACAACACTGCAGAACAAAACGATGGTCATTGTCGGCGCCGGATCGGGCATCGGCCGCCGCATTGCCGACGACGCGAGAGTCCGAGGCGCGCAAGTGATTTCGGTAGGACGCCCCGAGATCGACCTGGCCGATGAGGGAACCGTGCGCGCCTTGGCCGAGCGCGTCGGCGAGCTGGACTATCTGGTGTCGCTGGCCGCCGACCACGCCAACGGCGCGATCACCGAACTGGACCACGACGCCGTGCACCGTGCCTTCGACGCCAAGGTGATCGGACCGATCCTGCTCGCCAAACACTTCGCTCCTCGATTCCGCACGGGTGGTGCGATCCTGCTGTTCTCCGGCGTCGCAGCCTGGCGGCCGACACCGGGTCGGGCGGTGATGGCCACCACCAACGCCGCTGCCGCCGCTCTGGCCGAGGCCCTCGCGGTCGAGCTGGCGCCGGTGCGCGTCAACGCGATCTCACCCGGCATCGTCGACTCGGGCGTATGGGATGGTCCCGGCAAGGAGGCGTTCTTCCGGACCGTCGCCGATCGCAATCCGGCACGCCGGGTCGGGACGCCGGCCGACATCTCCTCCGCGGCACTGCTGGCGCTGACCAACCCGTTCCTCACCGGCGCCACCCTGCATGTCGACGGCGGCGGGAGACTGGCGTGAAGATCGCTCTTTTCGTTTGTGCCACACTGCTTCTCGCTGCCTGCTCGACGCAGGCGCCGCGACCGGTCGACCCCGTCGACCGTTCCGGCGACCTGGTCGTACCGGGGCGGTGCACATCGATGACGGCCTCGGCGCCGATCAGGCCGCACGGGAAGTCCATGTGGCGCAGTTGCTGTACACGTTCTGGAATACCGGGAACGTCGACTACCTGGTCCGGGCGATTGCACCGTCATTCCGGGACAACACCCTGCCGCCCGGCCGACCGCAGGGACCCACCGGCCCCGCGGTGGCATCGGCGGCCTTCCGCACCGCTGTCCCCGACCTCACGTGCGAGCTGTCGGATCTGTACGTCACCGGGGACACTCTCACCGCGCGGTTGGTCTTCCGCGGCCACTTCACGGGCGTCTTCAACGGTGCTCGAGGTGCTGGCCAGCCTGTCGAATTCAACGCCATCGATTTGCAACATCTCGGCGGCGACCACACCCTGATCACCGAGGACTGGCACATCGAGGACAACCTCACCTTCCTGCACCAGATCGGGCAAGCGCCATAACCCTCCCGCTCTGACCAGGCGGCCGTTCGCGATGTAATCGGCCTTCCGCTGATGACGGTACGTTCTGCGGATTTCGGACTGAGCGTGCGGGCCGGTCCGGACAAGGTCCCAGCGTTGCGCTTTCACCCATTCGCGCAGCGGTCGGATACTTCACCATGCCGCTCATCGGGAATCGCCGATCGCGCGCTTTTCGGCGTGTGCAAATATTTCGCAATGGCTGGTGGAACGCATATGTGGCCGGTGGTCGACCTGGCCGATCTGCTCGATGTCCTCGATCTGACCGAGGTCGGGGTGGGTCGGTTCCGTGCTCGCAACGTCACCTCGACGCTGCCGACGACGCTCGGGAGTCAGACGCTCGCGCAGGCCGTGGTTGCCGCGGAGCGGACGGTGCCGCACATGGCCGTGCAGTCGCTGCACGGTGTCTTTCCACGCGGTGGGTATGCCGACCGGGACGTCGATGTGGCGGTCGAGGTGGTGCAGTCGGGGCGGGCGCTGGCGACGGTGCAGGTTTCGTTCTCCCAGGAGGGGCGCGAGCACGCGCGAGTGCTGACGATGCTCAGCGCGGAGGAGCCGGACTTCCTCAGCCACGGTGCGCACCTGCCCGAGGGGGTGCCGGGGCCGGAGGAGTGCGAAGAGCTGCCGTGTGCGCTGTTGCCCTGGGAGGTACGGACATTCGGCGGAGCGGACGCGCTCGCGGCCGAACTGTCGGGACCGCCGGCCCTGGATGTCTGGATGCGCTGTGACAAGGCGCCGGATCTGCCCAGCCTCGGTCGCGCGTTGCTGGCGCACGGCACCGAGGGCTTCCTGGGCCCGGTCGCGCTGCGCCCCTACCCGCACACCGAGATCGAGCGCCGCGGCGGCCGCGGCGCGTCCGCGATGCTCGCCCAGACCGTCACTTTCCATCGGCCGTTTTCGATGCACGACTGGCTGTTGCTGCACTGCGAGAGCCCGTTCGCCGGTGGCAGCCGGATGTACGGTCGCATCCAGATCTTCACCCAGGCAGGTGATCTGGTGGCGTCCGTCTCCGCCCAGGGCTTGATGCGCCAGGCCGGCTGACCAGTCGCGGCGAGCCTGCGGCCAGGACCTGGGCATACCGGGCGTCACCCTGGTGAGGCCCCCGGGTTTGTAGCCTGGACGGGGTGGATGCTGTGGACTTGGGTGACGAGCCTGGTGCGGGGTGGGATTTCGCCGGTCCGGGCGACGCCGGATGGCCGAGCGGCGCGATGATCGGTTATCGCGATATAGGCCGGGCCGGACTGGACCTCCGGGTTGCCGGGACGACGGCGGTCACCGTAGTGATCGGCTTCGGTGCCGGGGCGGTGCTGGTCGACGATGTCGGCGGCCGGCGAACTCTCGACGGGTTCGCCGCGGGGCTTGCCCTCTCGGCGATGCGAGTACGCAGCGAGCGAGCCGCGTGTATCGAGATCCGCCTGTCGCCGATACAGGCGTACTCCCTGTTGGGTGTTCCCCCAATCGATCTGGGCTGCGGCGCTGTCGCGCTGGAGGACCTCTGGCGACCGCGAGTTCGGATACTGCGCGAGCAGCTCGCCTCCGCCTCGGCGTGGGGCGAGCGTTTCGCACTGACGAAATCGTTTCTGGCACAGTGCGACACCCCGAATCGGTCGCCGGACCCGGAGGTGCTCGAGGCCTGGTTTCGAATCGAGTCCGCGCACGGCCGGTTGCGGATCGGCGAACTCGCCCGCTCGCTCGGCTGGAGTCATAAGCGGCTGGGGTCGCGGTTCGAGTCCCAGATCGGACTCACTCCCAAGCGGGCGGCGATGCTGGCCCGATTCCGGTATGCCGTCGACAAACTGATGGCGGGCCGGCCCGCCGCCGAGGTTGCGGCGGAGTGCGGATACGCCGATCAGGCTCACCTGTGCCGGGATGTGTCGATCTTCGCGAATGACACCCCGAGGGCTCTCACCGCACACTATCTGCCCGCTATCGCCCGGCACCGGTACCGGGCCTGGGGAGAATTCTTCCAATACCGGGCCGGGTAGCCCGGCCGATAGTGGTGGCCACCGACATCGACAACGAGAGGACACGTGTCGTGACCACCACCACCCTCGATTCCACGCAGCTGCAGGCCGCCCTGGATGCCGTCCATCGTGCGGGCATGCCGGGAATCTTCGCGGAAGTCCGCGCCGGTGACCAGATCTGGTGTGGCGCAGCCGGAGTCGCCGACGTCGCAACCGGCCGACCCGTCACCAGCGATATGCGCCACCGCGTCGGCAGCATCACCAAGACGTTCACTGCCGCCGCCGTGCTACGGCAGGTCGACAACGGTGCGATCGAGCTCGACGCACCGATCGGCCGCTACCTGCCCCGCCTGGTTCCCGGGGATCGGGGTGCGGTGATCACCGTACGGACGTTGCTCAACCACACCAGCGGCCTCGCCGAATACCTGCCCCATGCCTACCCGTCACTCGCGGCCTTTCCGGACCTGGCGAGGACGACGCCGGACAGCCTGGACGACAACCGATTCACCCGCTTCCACCCGACCGAGCTGATCGAGATGGGTGTCTCGGCGCCCGCCACCGGGGCCCCGGGCGGCACCCCCGGGATCTATTCGAACACCAATTACCTTCTGCTGTGCGAACTTCTGGAGTCGGTGACCGGCGCCTCGGCCGAGACGTGCATCACCAGCGACATCATCGAGCGCGCCGGGCTGCGGGACACCGAACTCCCGGCCGGACCGCACATCGACGGTCCCCACTCCCTGCACTACGAGTCGTGGTTCGGCATGATCGAACCGCCGCGCGACTACAGCGTTTTCGACATGTCGTGGGTCGGACCGGCAGCGTCGCTGATTTCCACCGTCAAAGACCTGAACCACTTCTTCGGCCTACTGCTGGCCGGCGAAATCATCAGCCGCCCAGCCCTGGCGGAGATGCAGCGCACCGTTCCGGTCATCTCGTTCGAGGGAAAGACCCTCGACTACGGTCTGGGCCTCCACCGGTTTCCGGCCGCCGCCCCCTTCTGGGGCCACGACGGCTCCGTCTGGGGCGGTGGCGCACTCTCGATGACCAGCGTCGACGGCACCCGCCAACTCTCCGCCGCCGTGAACCTCCAACGCTGGAACCGTCCCGCCATCGCGCCGCGGCCCCATCCCATCGACGATGCCCTGCAAGCGTTTATCCGCCAGGCGCTCGCGTAGCAGCGTGTCCCATAGCGACAGAATCGGCCTGGCTGGATCGGCCGCCTGCAATCCGGCACGACGCGGCCAATTCGACACCACCGCACCGCAACTCGAACAGATTCTGCTGCCGCTGCATTGGACCTCCAACGCAGCGCCCCTGCCCGCCATCGTGATCTCCGAATCCGGCGGAATCTACAGGGTCAACGCCTACCTCACGGTGACGTCCACGAGCGCGCAGACTCCCGACGGCGCCCAGACCACCGTCACGTATTCGCTGACCGTCGACCGCAATTCGGGATGGAAGATCACCGACGTGGGCGGCCTGCAGAATGCTTGACCGTCGAAGTAGTGGGGGAGCCCGGCTCATTCGGAGCCGGGCCGACCTCTCTCGAGGATCTCGGCGCAGGCGCGCCACGCCTGGGCACGACCCCGGGCCCTGATCACCTACTTCCCCGAATGCGCGATCAGTACGCGAGGAAGAGGATCTCGTCGCGGGAATAGTCGTGATCGGGGTGCTGCTCGGCGAGGTGGGCCTGGGTCTTCTCGACCAGGTCGTCCTCGTTCTCGCCGCGAATGTATTCGCCGCAGGGGCAGCTCAGGCGGGTCTTCATCATCTACTCCCAATGTGATTGCGGGGGACAGCTTCTCGTCCGATCCGCGCCGATCGAGTATGCACCGGGCGATCCGCTCGACGATACGGTGGGCCCGGCTATTCGTACCGGACCCGCCAGTGCTTGATGCCGTTGATCCACCCCGACCGCAGCCGCTCGGGCGCGGCGACCTCGGACAGGTCCGGCATCGCGTCGGCGATGGCATTGAACATGAGATCGATCTCCAGCCGGGCGAGATTCGCGCCGACACAGTAGTGCGCGCCGGTGCCGCCGAACGCCAGATGCGGATTGGGGTCACGGAGAATGTCGAACCGGAACGGGTCGTCGAAGGCGTCCTCGTCGAAATTGGCGGAGCTGTAGAACAATCCGAGCCGCTGGCCCCGCCGGATCGGCTGCCCGCCCAGTTCGGTGTCGGCGGTGGCGGTGCGCTGGAACGCGGTCACCGGCGTCGCCCAGCGCACGATCTCGTCGGGCGCGGTGCGCGGGCGCTGCCGGCGGTAGAGCTCCCACTGCTCGGGGTGGTCGATGAACGCCTTCATGCCGTGAGTGATCGCATTGCGGGTGGTCTCGTTGCCCGCCACCGCCAGAAGGATGACGAAGAAACCGAATTCGTCCGAGCCCAGGGCTTCCCCGTCGAGATCGGCGTGTACCAGCCGGCTGACGATATCGTCGAGCGGATCGGCGCGGCGCTGCTCGGCCATGGTCCAGGCGTAACCGAGGATCTCCACCGACGCGACGGTCGACGAGGTCGTGCCGGTGTTGTCCCCGTATTCCGGGTCGTCGTAGTTGAGCATCTGATTGGACCAGTCGAACAGTTTGCGCCGATCCTCCTGTGGCACGCCCAGCAATTCGGCGATCGCCTGCAACGGCAGCTCGCAGGCCACCTGCTCGACGAAGTCACCGCCGCCGGTCTCCCGTGCCGCGCGCACGATCGCGGCCGCCCGCTCGGCCAGTGCGCCGCGCAATCCCTCGATCGCGCGCGGGCTGAAGCCCTTCGAAATGATGCGCCGGATCTTGGTGTGCTTGGGCGGATCCATGTTCAGCAACAGCGCGCCGGTGAGCTCGATCTGCTCGGGCGTGATCTCGCCGGGCAAGCGGATCACCGCGCCCTTGGACCGGGCGGAGAACAGCTCCGCGTTGCGCGAGATCTCCTTGATGTCCTCGTGTTTGGTGACCACCCAGTAGCCGCCGTCGCGGAATCCGCCGGACTGGGCATCGGTCTGCGGATTCCACCACACGGGCGCGGTGCGGCGCAGCCGGGCGAATTCCGCGACGGGGTTTCGGGTCTCCCACAGCGCCGGATCGGTGAAATCGAATCCGGGGGGAATGGACGGCTCGGACACGGCTGCCTCCTGACGGGCCGACATCATTGTGGACCGGGACGGACTCAGCGACGACGGCGGCGGTAGCGGACGCGGCACGGCTGCTGCAACTGCACCACCATCTTGGAATGGTCGTTGCGATAGGTCTCCGACGGCTGGGCCAGCTCGAATTCCCAGTCTCGCAACAGGATCGAGAAGATCGCCTTGAGCTGCATGAGCGCGAACGGTGCGCCGACACAGCGGTGGCGGCCCGCACCGAAGGGGATCCAGGTCCAGCGATTGACCAGATCCTCCTGCCGCGGATCCAGATAGCGGCCCGGGTCGAAGGTGTCGGGGTCCGGGAAGTCCTCCGGTATCCGGTTGGAGATCGCGGGCGTGGCGGCCACCATGTCGCCCGCCTCGATCCGGTGCCCGCACACCTCGAAGCGGGCACGGGCGATACGCATGAGGATGATCAGCGGCGGGTGCAGGCGCAGCGCCTCCTTGAGCGCGGCCTCCAGATTCGGAATCTGGCGCAGCGCATGGTGACTGACCTCCGCGCCGTCGGCGTACAGCTCGTCGAGCTCGGTGACCACCGTGGCCAGTGTGTCCGGGTGGCGCAGCAGTTCGATGATGGTCCAGGCCGCCGTGCCGGAGGTGGTGTGGTGCCCGGCGAACATCATGGAGATGAAGATGCCGGTGATCTCGCTGGCCGAGAAACGCGGCACGCCCTGCTCGTCCTTCACCGAGATCAGGACGTCGAGCATGTCGCGATCGTCCTTGCCGGTCGGCGGATTCGCCTCGCGCTGATCCATGATCGCCTGGACGAGCCGGACCAGTGCGGCGCGGGCCTCGTCGCGGCGGCGGAAGCTCTCGATCGGCGCGTAGGGGTCGACGTAGGCCAGCGCGTCGGTGCCCTGCTCGAGTTCGTGGTAGAGATGCGCGAACCGGGAGTCCAGCTGCTCCCGGAACTTGGGGCCGATCAAGCAGGCCGAGGACGTGTAGATGGTCAGCTCCGCGAAGAATTCGAGCAGATCGATCTCGCCCTCGTCGGTCCAGCGGGCCAGCATGCGATCCACCTCGCGGGCGATGGTGGCCGCGTGCCCGCGCATGTGGTCGGCGCGCAGCGCCTGATTGTGCAGCATCTCCTTGCGGCGTTCGGGCGGCGCGTCGAAAACCACGCCCTCGCCGAAGATCGGCTTCATGAACGGGTAGGCCGCACCCTGATCGAGGTCCTCGTCGCTGGCGCGGAAGAAGAACTCGTTGGCCTCGGCGCCCGACAGCAGGATCACATCGTGCCCCGCGAGTTCGAAGGCCCCGACATCGCCGCATTCGGCGCGCACCCGCCGCATCAGCGCGATGGGATCGGTGCGGAACTCCTCGAGGTGTCCGTGCTCATCCGCGCCCCCGGATACTCGCTGCGGCTTGACCAGCGTCATTGCAAATCCCTCCACGAACAATCTTGTCCAGACACGTGATGGACATGTGTCTGGACGGTACTATGGTCGGCGGCGTGCGACAAGGTCCGCGGCCGGTTTCGGGCGTTGAATCGGATCGGCGGCCGTGTGCTGTGCAGGCCCGTGTTCGGTGCCCGTCGATCACTCGGCCGAGGGATCTGCCAGCAGTCGGCGCGCGGACCGTTCCAGCAGGTCGGCGACCTGCTCGTAGGAGAGCAGGCCCATCCCGGCCTGGAGCAGCGCGCCCGCGTAGAGCAGCTCCAGCATCGAAACCCGTTCTGGGTCATCGGATCCCAATGCCTCGGCGAGCCGGCCGCGAATCTCCCGGCCGATGCGCACCCGCAGATGCCGGACATCGGGATCGTCGCCCAGCAGTGCGTTGCTGACCGCACCGGCGAGAGCCGGGTCATTGGCCACGAGCAGGGATACCTGACGCAGCACGGCGACCACCCGGGTGGCCGGGTCCCCGGTGCCGGCGTCCAGTTTCGGCGCCGCGACCAGTCGCCGCCAGAACACCTCCGAGATCAGGTGCTCCTTGGACGAGAAGTACGTGTAGGCGGTGGCGGTGCCGACTCCCGCGGCCGCGGCGACCAGCCGAATCGTCGTGCCGGAGAAGCCTTCCCGGGCCAACACCTCGACTGCCGCCGTGGTGAGGCGGTCGACGGTGTCGGCCTGCTTCTCGGTGAGACGCCGCCGGGTTGCCTCGATACCGGTGGATGCGAGTTCGGACATGTGTCTGGATAATACCGACGCCACGAAGTCTGGACTAGTGTCTGTATCGGCTTCCAGGTCTGTGAAACGTCGCTGGACCTGCGAAAGGGCCGGCATGCAGATCACCGACGCGATGATGGGCGGTCAGCTGCGTGCGACCGGTGTGTGGTTGCGGCGCATAGGGTCTCGGCACAGTGAGCGGCGGCTTCGCGTCGCCGGGGCGCTGGTCGACGGGCTGCTGTGGCTCGCGCGGGCCCGCCGCCCGAAGACCCTGCGGGTCGAAGAGTTCGGGATCGATCGTGGTGACGGAACGCGGCTGCGCGTGGTCGTCTATTCACCGCCGGCGCAAACCACCGCCGCGGCCGGATTGCTCTGGCTGCACGGGGGCGGATACTTCCTCGGGCGACCGGAACAGGACATGCGCATCTACGGCGATTGGCCGAGCGGACCGGATGTGTGGTCGTCGCGCCCGACTACCGGCTCAGCCTCGCCCGCACGTATCCCGCGGCCCTCGACGACTGCTACACCGCCTTGATCTGGATGCGCGACAATGCGATTCGGCTCGGCATCCGCGAGGATCAGCTGGCGGTCGCGGGGGAGAGCGCGGGCGGGGGACTGACCGCCGCGCTCACCCTGCTGGCGCGGGATCGGGGCGAGGTGAACATCGCCTTCCAGATGCCGATCTATCCCATGCTCGATGACCGGCAGAACACCGAATCGGCTCGTGACAATGACGCGCCCCTGCTCGATTCGGTCACGCTGGCCTCGGCGTGGAAGCTGTATCTGCGGGATCTGCATGGGACGCAGCGGGTTCCGGTGTACGCGGCGCCCGCGCGGGCCGGTGATCTGCGAGGTCTGCCGCCGACCTTCACCTATGTCGGGGGCCTCGAGCCGTTCCGGGACGAGACGATCGCCTACGTGAATGGCCTGCGATCCTGCGGCGTGCCGGTGGAATTCGAGGTCCATCCCGGCTGCTGGCACGGCTTCGACCGGCTCGTCCCGCGCGCCGAGGTGAGCCGGCGGGCCTTTCGATCGCGGGAACGGTGGCTACGGCATGCGCTGGACACCTACGTCGCACCACAGCCCGGAGCGGACCTGGACCGGGCCTGAGGGCATCCCGCCCCCTATCGGATAAACGAATACACGACTCTCTGTGCGCAGTGGGAGGGCAGCAGGCATGGTCAAGCCGCCGCTATCGATGAAACCGACGGGATGGTTCCAGGTGGCCTGGTCGCCCGAGATCGCTGTCGGGGACGTGCACCGGATGACGTACTTCGGCCGCGACCTGATCGCCTGGCGTTCCGTGGCGGGCGCGGTGACCGTGATGGACGCCTACTGTGAGCATCTCGGCGCGCACCTCGGATTCGGCGGCCGCGTCGACGGCGAGCGCATCGTCTGCCCCTTCCACGGCTGGGAATGGGACCGCGAGGGCCGCAATGTGTGCATCCCCTACGAAAGCAGGCCCAACCGGGGGCGGCGCATGCGCACCTATCCGGTCGCAGAGCGCAACGAATCCATCTACATCTGGCACGATATCGACGGTCGCGCACCGTATTTCGATGTGCCCGACGTCTTCGCGGGATTCGGCGACGCCGGCACCTCGGCCGACTACTACCCGGCCCATCCGCAGGGCACCCTCTACCGGGAGCGGCTCGAACTGCATTCGCAGTACGTGCTCGAGAACGGCGTCGACTTCGCGCATTTCAAGTTCGTGCACAAGGTCCCGTTCGTTCCCAAGTTCACCCGCCACGACTTCGAGGGGCCGGTGTCCTATGTCGACTTCACCATCACCTTCGGCGACGCCACCGGGATGACCGCCGACGATATGGCCAGCGGTGTCGAGGCGATCAATGCCAGGCTCGGCGTCGCGGTGACCAAGAGCTGGGGCATGGTCGACAATCGCACCGTCTCCGCGGTCACTCCGGTCGACGACGACACCTGCGATGTCCGCTTCACCGTGTGGGCCGGACGCACGCCCGGCGACGACAGTGCCACCGCGCCGCCGTGGGCCGAACGGGTGATGCGGGTTGTGATCGACCAGTTCCTGGCCGACGTGCATATCTGGTCGCATCAGCGCTATTCGGATCCACCCGCGCTGGCCCGCTCCGAATACGACGGATTCATGGCCCTGCGCACCTGGGCCGCCCAGTTCTATCCGCACTCCTGATCACACGAAAGGCGATGCCGCCCATGGTATCTGCGTTCCCCCGGCGGCCGATCCGGGTCTTCCAGGTGGCGACCGGCAATGTCGGCACCGAGATGATCAAGCGAATCGGCGCCCACCCCGACCTCGAATTGATCGGATGCTTGGCGACCACGTTGGACAGCCGCGACAGCGAACCGCCCCTGAAATGCGAGAGCCTGCTCATCCGCGGCGCGCCCTCGGGATCCGAGGACAGTGCCGACAGCACCAGGTAGTCGAAATAGCTGGTATCGGCGTCTCGCTGGATCTGGGTGTCCAGAGCGGCGGGCAGCCGGATCAGCAGATACGCGAAGGCATGCCAGATCTGCTGCTCGTTGCAACTGGCGTTTACTGCGAAGCTGAAGTTACTGATCAGCGGGTGAGGATTCGCCGGATCCAGTTGTCGCGGGTGTTGTCCTGATGACCCGGGCACCACTGGTCGGCCGGTACGGCGGCGCGGACTTGGGCGACGTGGGCGCCGCAGCCGGACCAGGTGGTCTTGCCGCAGGTCCGGCATCGGGCGGGATGGCACATGGGTGGCTTCTCCAGGGTGGTCAGGCGGGGGATTCGCCGGATTCGACGGCGTCGGCGAATTCGCAGAACGCCTCGTAGGCGCGGGCGCCGTGGATGGTGGCGGGGCCGCCGTGCATGAGGAAGGTGACGCCGATGGCCTCGGCGGCCTCCTGTCTGGTCGCACCGGCGCGGGCCGCGGCCTGACCGTGCGAGGCGATGCAGCCGTCGCAGCCCTCGACCACCCCGATGGCCAGCGCGATCAGCTCCTTGGTCTTGCGATCCAGTGCGCCCGGCGCGAACGCCGCCTTGCTGAGCTCGCCGAAACCCTTGTACACCTCGGGAATCGCACGCCGCAGCTCCCGGTGGAGAGGGGACAGCTCGTTCAGGACTGCCTTGCCGTGCGGCGAGGCGTGGGCGACGTCGGTCGGTGCGGACATGGCTACTCCTTCGGTTGCTTCGGCGAAGCGCGGCATTTCCGATCGGCCGCGTCGCGGATACCCCGTGGGGTATGAACCAAGCTACCATACCCCCAGGGGTATGTACCGCGATGTGCCTCACATCGGCCGTGCCGATCGAGGTGCCCCGACTCGCCCGGCTCGGGATCGGTTCCGAAGCCGGGCGCTGACAGTCAGTTCAACCCGAGGACCACCGCATTGCCGTCGTGATCGCCGGTGGAGGCGGTGGCGGTGTTGTACGTGTTGCCCAGCGGCACCGTCCCGAGATCGGTTCCGCCCTTGGCGAGCACCGCGGTGCGGACGTTGTCACGGGCCTGGGTAAAGGACACGTAGGCATGGGTGACCACTTCGAACTTCTCGCGACTGAAGGCCGCCGACCACACGAATCCGCCGCCGGGCAGCGGGGCCGGACCGAAAACCCTGCCGTGGTCATTGGTTTCGATCGCGATCGCGTCGGAGAAGGCCGAATCACTGCCGTCCGGCGGCTGCTGCGCATAAAGCTGACCATTGATGCGCCCCTGATATCCCGTGCTGTGCAGCCACCGCACCGGAAACCCCGCCGCCGAAAGCTGGTTCGTCAGCTTCGAAGTCGCGCCATCGGCCGTGGCGGAGGTCCGATCGACCAGCAGCACATCGATGGGCTCGAACAACGACTTGCCCTGATACTGCTGCCCCAGCCAGTCCGCGACATCCCCATTGGACTGCAACATCCACACCCCGATCGACCCGTACGCCGTCGAGACGCTCGTCCCCGCCACCGGCGGCGTCCCCGTCGAACTCTGGGACGTCCCAGTGGGCAGATCGGACGATCCGGTCGGCAGCGCAGCAGCCCCCGGCGCCATCACGACAACCGCCGCCGCAGCCACCGCCAAGGGAATCGACCGAAGCTGAATGACAGAGCGAGACAACATCTTCACCTTTCACCGACGATCCACAGGTCTTAGCAGAGAAAAGCCGACCAGGGGACCGTTATGCCCGAGGAAGCCTCGGACCGATGGGTTCCGAGGCGGCCGGTCAGTGGAGTGGGGCCGACCAGCGGAGGCGGGTGCCGGTGTCGTCGGGGTTGGGGAGGATGGTGAAGGTGCCGCCCAGTTCCTGGGCTCTGCGGGCGAGGTTGGAGAGGCCGCTGGGGGTGATGTTGTCGGGGATGCCGGTGCCGTCGTCGGAGACGGCGATGGTGAGGTCGTCGGCCACGTCGACGGTGACGGCGAGGGACTGGGCGTCGGCGTGGCGGACGGCGTTGGAAACCGCTTCTCGGACAACGGCTTCGGCGTGGTCGGCCAGGACCGGGGCGACGACGGAGAGAGGGCCGGAGGTGCGCAGGGAGGTGCGCAGGTCGATGTCGGCGGTGTGCTGGGCGATGACGTGTTCGAGGCGTTGACGCAGGCCGGGGGTCTGGCCGGTGCCGCCGTGCAGGTCGAAGATGGAGGTGCGGATTTCCTGCACCACATCCTGCAGGTCGTTGACGACATCCGTGAGGCGGCGGCGGATTTCGGGGGCGCGGGTGCGGGCAATGGTGCCCTGCAGGCTCAGGCCCGCGGCGAAGAGGCGCTGGATGACGTGGTCGTGCAGGTCGCGGGCGATGCGGTCACGGTCGGTGAGGACGTCGAGTTCGCGCACCCGCTGCTGGGCCTCGGCCAGCTGGATGGCCAGGGCCGCCTGCTCGGTGAAAGCCGCTGCCAATTCCAGGATTTCGTCCGAGAACGGGGGAGCGGAGATGGGGCGGACGATGACCAGCACGCCGAACGTGGAGCCCTGGGCGTGCAGCGGGAGGATCAGGGTCGGGCCGGGATCCGACAGCGGCTTGCCGAGATCGATGCCGTACGCGTCGTCGAAGCTCAGCGGGGTGCCCTCGGCGAACACCCGCCCGATCGCGGTGCCGGTGGTACGGGCGACCGGGCTGCTGGGCCCATCGCCGGGCCCGGCCCAGCGCGCGATACGTAGCTCCTCCTCCGCCGGCATATCCGGATCGTCGTCGACGGCCAGGAAGGCGCGTTCGGCTTGCGTCAGCGTGCGCACATGCTCGACCACGTGCGCGAGCACGTCATCGGCGGCGGTCCCGGCCAGGAACGCGGTGGCGGTGTCGCGGGTCGCCTCGATCCACGCCTGCCGGGTGCGGGCCGACTCGTAGAGCCGCGCATTGTCGATGGCGATACCGGCCGCCGCGGCCAGCGCCTGGACGATCACCTCGTCGTCCTCGTTGAAGGGCAGCCCGTTCTTCTTCTCGGTCAGATACAGGTTGCCGAAGATCTCGTCCCGAATCCGCACCGGCACCCCGAGAAAGGTGTGCATGGGCGGGTGATTGGCCGGAAAGCCCACGGACGCAGGATGACTGGCGATGTCGTCGAGCCGGATCGGCTCGGGCTGATGGAACAGCAGGCCCAGCACGCCGCGCCCGGCCGGGAGGTCGCCGATGGATTCGGCGGTCACGTCGTCGATGCCCTCGTGCACGAACTGGGTGAGATGCGCGTCCACGCTGCGCACGCCCAGCGCGCCGTAGCGGGCCTCGACCAGGCTGGTGGCGGTGCGCACGATGGTGCGCAGCGTCTGGTCCAGATCCAGTCCGGCGGTCACCGACAGCATGGCCTCGACGAGACCGTCCATCCGGTCGCGGGCGTCGATGATCTGATCGACCCGATCCTTGACCTCGGTCAGCAGTTCGCGCAGTCGCAACTGCGACAACGTGCTTCGCACCGAATACGAGTCGTCGGAGAGGGCAGTCATCTGGAGGCGTCCTGGGTCCGGAGTGGGTGAAGCTGGGGTACCGCTCACCCACAGTGTATTTGGGCCGTCGGAAGTTTCCGCCTGCGGCGCGGCGGGTGCGGCGAAGGCCCCGATCGGCTCATCCGGCCGCCGTTGCCGGATGGTGCAGCGCGTCCAGCGCCGCCGCGAGCAGCCGATGTGCCTCGGCGGCAATGGCGTTCAGGGCCGGTTGCGCGAGTGTGCCGGCCTGCACCTCCGGATCGGCCGCCTCGACCACGACCCCGGTGTCGTCGCCGCGCAGCACGACCCGGCACGGTAGTAGCAGGCCGGCCTGCCGGTCGGCGGCGAGGGCTCGAGCGGTCAGCCGGGGATGGCAGACCTCCAGGACGAGGTAGTCATCCAGGTGCTCACCCGTTCTCTCCCGCAGGATCGCGCGCAGGTCGATCTCGGCGACGACACCGAAACCCTGGCAGCGCAGCGACTCCCGGGTGCGCTCGACCGCGTCGGCGAAGTTTCCGTCCATGTGCGTGGTGATCGCGGGCGCGGGCGCGACCGGCACCCGGATCTCGGTGATCAGCTGTCGCGGGTCGCTGACCTCGTCGGGTCCGATCAGATACGCCTCGGTGGGCGGCCCGATCGGTTTGCATCCCGACTGCCGCACCCACTCGCCGAGCGCCCGATAGGCCGCGTCGAGTCCCTGGTAGCCGCCGCGATGGCAGGTGCGCGCCACCAGCATCGGCGGCATCACCACCAGCTGTGCCCCGGACGCGGGCCCGAGGTTCGGCGCGGGTTCGATGGGCAGCCCGAAATCGACCCGGATGGTGTCCTCGACGGGGAGTTCATGATGAAAAGTCAGGGTGGGAGCGCCGGAAGCGGTCAGTCCGGCCCGCTCTGCCACTTCCGTCATGCGTTCCACTCCGGCGGCTATGGTGTCGCTGAGCCGGTCCGGCCGGATCTGGAGGGGGATCCGCATCACCGTCTGCGCCGCCGTCTCGCACAGATCGATTCGATAGGTCATCGCGTCTCTCCTTGTCGAGGGTGTCTCCTCAGACTCCGGCGCGCGACAGCTCGGGCCACAGAGGCGAAAGTCCTGTCGACATGGGTAGAACCGCAGTTCGCGCTCGGGACAGGACCTAAGGCCCTGTCGGGCGCCGGAATTCGATGGTCATATGGAGGCTGGTACGCCCAGTGAACCGATGACGGGAGATGGCGGCATGACAGGTTTCCGGGTCGACGAGGTCGCGCGCCGCGTGGTGAACCTCTCCCGGGTCGAGTCGCTGCGCCTGCTGTCCGGTGTGCCGTTCGGCCGCGTCGTCTTCACCCGCGATGCGCTGCCTGCGATCCGGCCGGTAAACCACATCCTCGACGGGGACACCGTCATTGTGCGCACCCAGCTGACCTCCCGGCTCACCTCGACGGTGCGCGCCGACTCCGACGTGGTGGTCGCCTACGAGGCCGACGACATCGATCGGACGACCCGGCTGGGCTGGTCGGTGGTGGTGACCGGCATCGCGCGGACCATCACCGACCCGGACCTGGTGGCCCGCTACGATGCGCTGGTAAAGCCTTGGGCGGACGGGAACATGGACACCATCGTGGCCATCGAGCCGACGCTGGTGACCGGTATCCGGTTGGTCGGGCGGGCATGATCGGGGCCGAGCCGCTCCGGTGAGCGACGCTCCGGCTACCATCCACGCTGCCGCGTCTCGGATGGTGTGCCGATCCGACGACGCCGTCCGACCCGACCGATCCCGAGAGGACCACCATCATGTGTCAACCGACCCCTTGCGATTGCGGCAAGATCACCTGGGCCGGCTGCGGCGAGCACATCGACCAGGTCAAGGTCAGCGTCCCCGCCGAGCAGTGGTGCGACGGCGAGCACGAGACCGCCGGCGAGTAGCCGCCGATCGCCGCCGCGACCATCGGCCCGCGGCGGGGCGGTCTTTGGACCCCCGGTCCCATGACCATCGGCCGCAGTGCCGGCACCCCGGTGATTCATACCGTGAGGGTGGGCGGCGATCCGCCGCCCGATAACCGCACCGCCGGGAGATGGCAATGGCTGAGCAGGAATACGACGATCCGCACCGACTGGTCTCCGCGGGAGTGGTCGTCGGCGTGGACGGGTCGGCAGGATCGGACATCGCGCTGCGCTGGGCAGCCGACCTGGCGGCGCGCCGGGGACGCACGCTGCAGATCGTCCACGGGCTGGACCTGGTGGGCACCAGTGCCGTGATGGGCCCGTACGCGGTGGTGACACCCGAGGTGATCGACGCTGCACAGGCCAAGGGCCGGGACGTGGTTCGGCATGCGGTCGAGACCGCGCGGGCCGCGCACCCCGATCTACAGGTGACGGCGCACCTGTTCAACGATTCCGCCGCGGGATTGCTGATCGACTTCAGCGCCCGCGCCTACGCCGTGGTGCTCGGAGCCACCGGGACCACCGGAACCTTCGCGCATCTGGGCTCGACGCTGCTGTCGGTCGCCTCGCACGCGACGGGCACTGTGTTCGTGGTGCGCCCGGATCACCAGGCGGACAACATCGTTCGTGATTCCGGCCCGGTGGTGGTCGGCATCGATTGCGGCCCGGTGAGCGAGCCCGCCATCGCCGCCGCGTTCGCCGAGGCGTCGGAGCGGGGTGCGGACCTGGTGGCGGTGCACGTCTGGAGTGACTGGAGTGCGGGGATCTTCGCCGGCGATCATCCGACTCCGATGCTCGAGGATGTCGAAGCCGTCGAGGAGTCGGTGCTGGCCGAGCGGCTCGCCGGGTGGCAGGAGAAATACCCGGATGTGACCGTGGTCCGCCGCGTCCACTTCTCCGCTCCGGCTGCGCACCTGCAGGATTGGTCCAAGCACGCACAGCTGATCGTGGTCGGCAATCGCGGCCGCGGGGGATTCCTGGGCTTGCTGCTCGGGTCGACGGCGCACTCGCTGGTGCAGCACGCCCACTGCCCGGTCATGGTCGTCCACGCGGCCGACTGACGCCCGCACCGCCGATAACCGTCGGACCGCCCGCACCCTCGTGAAACCCGTTCGGCCACCGTCATTCCGCGGTACCGGGCGCATCCCCGCCGTCAGCGGGTTTCGATCATGTCCCCGAAGTGTCCCGTACGCCAGATGATGCGGTTCCGCACTTCGGTCATACGCCACCCATCGGGGGTGCGGGCCAGATCCGCGGTAACGACGCCGCCTGCCGTGAACGACCGCTCGAGCATGCTCGACTCGGCCGGCATGCCCTTCCACAGATGTATCGCAACAAGATTGGCCCGCACGTCGGCCGTATGACCGTCGATCGCGACATCATGACCGCTGAGCAGATGCTGCGTGGCGTCGAAGCGGGCGAAGCTCAGCGCATGACTGCCCGCGATATTCGCGGGCCCCGCCACAGCCACCCCGTTCGGCCGCACGATTCGCCCGTCGCTGGCAAAGATCTGCTCGAAACGTGTTACGTCGAAACACATCTCGTCAAGTGCGCGAAAATAGCCGTTGAACACCTTGGTGATCCGCGCAGTGTCCACCCAGTAGCCTACTTCGATCTGATCGATTCTCGGCACAAGCTCCTCCTTCTAGCAGTCGCCCCCGACGCTAGATCCTGACCCAACGTCAGTTTCAAGTCCGCGCCGTCGATTCAAATCCGATCCCGGACTGCCGCAACGTTTTGCCGATTTCCGCAAGCAGAGCAACGCCACCTCACCGTTACCGATGTCGTCGACCTCGGCAACGGCACGCTGACCGCTGATGCCGAGGCATCGATCAGCGGTGGTCAGCCGCAGCGGGCGGTCGTGCCGTTCGTCGCCGAGGGTGGCAAATGGAAGGTGCAGAAGGAGTGGTTGTGCAACATGCTGTCGTTGGGTAATCAGACCTCGCCGGCGTGTAGTTGATCCGGAATCGTTGGGTTCTTGCTGGTCCGGGATAAATCGTGGGGGTGGCGGGGCGTTCTTGACAGGCAAGTGATGACTTGCCTATGGTCGGGTGGTGGGCGATATTTTCAAGGCCCTCGCCGATCCCACGCGGCGGATCATTCTCGATGAATTGGCCGAGCGGGATGGGCAGACGCTGTTCGAGATCTGTACCCGGCTCAGTGGGCGGCATCAGCTGAGTTTGACGCGGCAGGCCGTGTCGCAGCATTTGGCCGTGCTGGAGGAGGCCGGGCTGGTCGAGACGCGGAAGCAGGGCAGGTACAAGTTCCACCACCTCGATACGACTCCGCTGGCCGCCATTCAGGAACGGTGGCCGGTGCACAGGAAAGGGTAAGGGCCGTGCGGATTTACATCACCAGCGTGTTCGTGGACGATCAGCAGAAGGCGCTCGACTTCTACACCGGGGTACTGGGCTTCACCAAGAAGCATGATGTGCCGCTGGGCCCGGGGGCCCGCTGGCTGACCGTGGTGTCGCCGGAGGATCCGGAGGGCGCGGAGTTGCTGCTCGAACCGGATGAGCATCCGGCGGTCAAGCCGTACAAGGACGCGCTCGTCGATGACGGCATTCCGGCCGCCTCGTTCCAGGTGCCGGATGTGCGGGCCGAATTCGAGCGGCTGAGCGGTCTCGGGGTGACGTTCACGCAGCAGCCGCTGGCGGCGGGACCCGTCACCACCGCCGTATTCGACGACACCTGCGGGAATCTGATCCAGATCGTCACCCCGGCCTGACCCGTCCGCTCAGACGCGGGCGCGCTCACGGGCGAGGGAGCGGTCGCGCTGCTCCTCGAAACGCGGAATCTGCACCTGGTGGAGATTGTCGAGGTAGCGCGCCAGCCGCTCTCGCGCCTGTTCACCCTGGGCCCCGAAGTCGGTGCGGCCGAAGACATTCCAGTGCCGCAGGACCGGCATCAGCACGTCCTCGTAGTGCTGGCGCAAATCGTAGATCCCGTGCTTGGCCATGAGGACGCCGTGGCGGCGGAAGTTGGGCATGCCGGTGCCGGGCATGCGGAATTTCTCGACGATCAGGTCGATGGCGGCCATGGCCTGGTCGGGCACGAGGTCCAGGGCCGCGCCGCACAGGGTGCGATAGAAGATCATGTGCAGGTTCTCGTCCAGGGCCAGCCGCTGCATGATGCGGTCGGCGACCGGGTCCGCGCAGACCTCGGCGGTATTGCGGTGGCTGATCCGGGTGGCCAGCTCCTGGAAGCTGACATAGGCCACCGAGTAGAGGAAACCGGCATGCGCGGCCGCGGTGCCCGGATCGACGGGCGCGGCGAAACCATTGGTCATATGGGTCATCCGGTCGTTCTCCAGCGCGACCGGATCGACGCCGCGGGTGACCACCAGATAGTCGCGCAGGACCACGCTGTGCCGGTTCTCCTCCGCGGTCCAGCGGCCCACCCACGTGCCCCACGCCCCGTCGCGGGAGAAGTTCTCGGCGATCTCGCGGTGATAGGAGGGCAGATTGTCCTCGGTGAGCAGATTGGTGATGAGCGCGGCCTTCGCCACCTCGGAGAGCCCGGATTGGTCCGGATCCCAATCGATTCCGCCGAGCTGCGCGAAGTTTCGCCCCTCGTCCCAGGGCACGTAATCGTGCGGATGCCAATCCTTGAACACCGACAGATGCCGGTCCAGCGCCTGCCCGGCGACCGGCTCCAGTTCCACGAGAATCTCCCGCTGCGTCAGCTCACGCGCCACGAGTACTGTCCGCCTTCCTGTCCGATGAGTGAGGGCCGTGCGGCCACCGCCCACCGTTCCGCGCCGCGCCCGCCGGCGACAGAGCCGAAGGTCCTCACCGGACCGGGACTTGGATCTCGAAATCGGTGAAAGGTGCGGCTCGCCATGTGATCCCGGGACCTTCGGCCCTGTTTGCGCCGCAGTGACCGGTGCTGACATGGGAGCGTCGACATCAGGGTCGATCACCACCAGGAGGTCGTGCAGCGTGCATGCGAACGAGGTCGCCACCATGGCGGGACCGGTCGTCGAGGTGATCGTGGACGGCACGATTTCCGCGCAGGAGATGGACCGGGCTCGCGCCGAACTCGCGGAGGTATTGCGCCGCCACGGCCTGGCCGGCAGCGCGAGCCTGCGGCTCACCCGCGACGCCCACGTCGACGGCACGTCGGTCGCGCAGGTCAACCTGTGCGTCGCCGGGACTGCGGTGCGCTGCCAGATCCACGGCCCCGGCACCGTCGTCGTCCGCCTCGCCGCTGAACGCCTCGACCGCGCGCTGAATCGTCAACTGGCGCAAGCACCCCCGCGCTGGGCGCCCGACCCGGACCGCGCGCCACTGGTCGCCATCGGCGAGGAGCGCCCGATCGTCCGCCGCAAGCACTGCGTGCCACACCGGTGCGACCCGGCGGCCGCCGTCGCGACCATGGACGCCCTGGACTACGACGCCCACCTCTTCACCGACCTCGACACCGGCGAGGACGCCATCGTGTATTGGGCCGGGCCCCTGGGCGTCCGGATGGCCCGCCAGCGCCGGGCATGCCCGCCTCGCGATTTCGAGCATCTCCCACTGACCATGAACCCCCACCCGACCCGCACCCTCACCGAGTCGGCCGCCGCCCTCCGCCTGTGCGGCTACGGTCTGCCCTTCCTCTTCTTCACCGACGCCGAGGACGGCCGCGGCCGTCTGCTCTACCGCCGCTACGACGGCGACCTCGGCCTGGTGGTCGCGACATCCGCTCTGCCGGTGTCGTAGCGACAGCCCACACCGGGTCGGGTGATCGATCACAGCATCCTCTCAGCGACGGTCCGCTAAACCTCGAGTACGGCTTCGTAGGCTCACCGCCGACGTCACGACAGGAGAGTGCAGATCATCATGGGACCCACCACCATCAATGGGCTACCGGCCCACGTTCTCTTCGTTCACGCTGTGGTCGTGCTGGTGCCGGTGACCGCACTACTCGTCGTGGCCGCGGTGCTGTGGCCCTCGGCGCGGCGCCGGATCGGCGTGCTGTTGCCGGTGGTCGCTTTCCTCACCCTGGTGTTCGTGCCGCTGACCACCCACTCCGGTGAATGGCTCGAACACCACATGTCGCGAGATCCGCTGTTGCGCGTCCACACTCACCTCGGTGACGATCTGATCGTCTGGTCGGCGGCGACGTTCGTGTTCGCCACCGTGTGGTGGGCGATGCACAGTGAGCGCGCGCGGGACCTCCTGCGGCGGCGGGCGCCGCGGGTCGACGCGGTCTCCGGTCGCCGGGCGATCGCGGCCATGGTCGCGGTGGCTGCCCTCGCCGTGTCGGTCGGATCCGTCGTGCAGGTCTATCGCATCGGGGACAGCGGGGCGAAGGCCGCCTGGCACGATCGAACCGTTTCCCAGGCCCGGTGATCCCCGGTTGCCCGGCATGTCAGAGGGCGACGCGGCCGAAGAGGACGGACTCCATGAGGCGGATCACCCACTGGCGCGGGTAGATTCGCTCGTCGTCGCCGAAGACGCGGCCGTAGTCGACGACCAGCCCGAGCGCGGCGTGCACCAGGATGTGCCCCTCGGCGCGACTGAGCTCGGGGCGGACCCGGGCCAGCAGGGCCGCCCATTCGGCGACGACGAGACGTTGCACGACCCGCAGTGTCGCGCGTTCGTCGTCGCGGACGTGGCCGAATTCGGCGAAGTAGACGAAGATCAGCTCCCGTTCGTCGAACGCTCCGGCCACGTACATGTCGACGAGCTTGGCCAGAGCGCCAGCGGGACCGGAGGATTCGGCCAGGGTCGGGCCGATGACCGCCGACATGCGGTCGGCGGCCCGGCGGAACGCGGCATTGAGCAGGTCGCTCTTGCCGCGGTAGTAGCGGTACACCGCCGAGGGCGAGGGCAGGCCCGCGGCGGTGGCGATGTCCTCGACACTGACATTCGGGTAGCCGCGCTCGTAGAACAGCCGGATCGCCCGATGCAGCAGCAGTTCGTGCTCGAGTATCGGCGGTACCTCCACCGCGCGCGGCGCGGCCGCCGGGAGTCCGGGCGCGGGCAGATCGGCCTCGACCAGCGCCCAGCAGGCCGAATTCAGCAGGGCGGCCGTGGCTTTCGCGCCGAGGGTGATGCGGTGATCGCCCAGGCCGCTCGCCGTGCTGAAGACGCCCACCGCCCGGACCCGCCGCTCGTGGTCGGACAGTTCGGGCCGCACCTCACCCATCAGGCCGCCCAGCGCGGTGAGAGCGGTCGCGAAGTTCCCGTCCACCGTGCGCTTGTCGGCGTCGTCGAGGTAGCGGAACTCCCAGCGCGCCAGCCCGACCGTGGTCCGGTTGGCGATGGTGCCCGCGATGATCCCGTCGATGGCGTGACCGAGCCGCCGCCGGGCGGGCCAGGCCGCGGCCTCCGGCGGCAGGCGCACCGCGGCCACGGTCAGTGCGCCCAGCCGTAGCAGTTCACTCGCGAACAGCGCGTACTTGCTCGGGTAGTGCCGATACAGCGCGGCGGAGGTGATCCCGAGCCGGGCCGCGATGTCCTCCATGCTCACCCGGTGATACCCGAGTGCGGCGAACTCCGCGGCCGACACCGCGGCGATCTGGGCCCGCCTGTTCTTGGGGCGTCGCCGCACCGCCCGCGCTCCCGGGTCGGAGGCGGGCGTGGTGGCGCGGTTCACGACTGCGGCTGTTGTGCCAGCGGCGAATTCACCTTGTTCACCAGCCACCGGTCGCCGGATCGCTCCAGCCGCATGACCATGGACAGCTGCCCGGGCGCGGGCTTGCCCTGGGTGCCGAGGCTGGTGATGGTCTGCCCGATCACCACGATGGCCTCGGCGGAATCGCGGTCGGCGGTGCGGACCGCGCACTGCACGTCGGTGGCCTTGGACACCACCTGGCCCTGGGTGAGCACGTCCCGCAGATCCTTGCTGGTGGAGTCGAATTGCTTGCGCCAGTCACCGGTCGCGCTGTCCAGGACGGCGGTGAAGTAGGCGTCGAGGTTCTTGGCATCGTAGGTGGCCAGCAGCGGGGCGTACTTGCAGGCCGCGGCCCGGGCCTGCTCCTGAGCGGTGAGCAGATCGCGGTGGTGCGCGTCCTGCTGGTGGAAGACGATGCTCGAGCCGATCGACCCCGCGAGCGCGAGTATCACGGCGGCCCGGGCCACGATGCGGGCGCGCTTGCCCAGTACCGGTACTCGTGGAAGCCGCGACTTCTTCACGCGCGCAGCGGCTTTGGGCGCGCCGGCGGGCGCCTGCGCAGCCTCGGTGTCTGCAGGCTCGGCCTGCTCTGCTTCTACGGCGGCCTTGTCCGCAGCACTGCTGCCGGTCTCGGTATCCGATTCGATGGTTGCAGCGCTGGTTTGCGCGGCGTCGGTGCTCATGTCGACGTTCTCGGCGCTCGCCCGGTCGGCCTCCGCAGCCGGATCGTGCTGAATCGTATTCTCGCTCATGGGAAGTCTCCTAATGGGGGACGGGCTGGGACATCTCGTTGCCGGTGGCCCCCGGCGGCTTGGTCACCCCGTTGTCGGGCACGCCGGGCCGTGGCGCGTCGGCCGAGCCGCGGATCTGCAGCGCTGGATTCGAGGTGACGCAGTAGTTGTAGAGCCGGACCCGGGTATCGGCCTGGACATCGGTCGGCACCACCGGGATGGTGTCGTAGTCGCAACTCGGCCGGGGCCAGGGGTCGACCAGGGTGTTGTACGCGCCGTCGTGCGCGGGGATCCCGAGCGCCTCGGTGCCCACCCGCAGGGCGGGGAACAGCGCGGCGATGGCCGGCGCGCGCAGCTTGGCGGCCTTGGTGACGGCCACGAAGTTGGTCACTAGATTGGTGATCGGGTCCTGGGTCTGGGTGATGAACCCGTTGAGGGTGGCCAACTGTCCCGGCCCCTGCCGGAGCAATGTACGCAATTCCTGGTCGGCGGAAGCGAACTGGTCGAACAGCACGCTGCCCGCTTTGGTCAGCGTGCCCAGGTCGGGCTGGGCATGCTGGGTGGTGCCCGCGATGACCTCGAGGTTCTCGATGAGCCGGCGGGTCTGGGGGAGCAGGTCGTCGAGCCCGTTCATGGCCCGGCTGATGCCGGAGATCATGTTGCGCAGCCGATCCGGGCCGCCGGTCAGCGCCTTGTCCAGCTCGTCGATGATGACGTCGAGCCGGTCCGGGTTCATGCCGCCGATCAGATCGCTGAGATTGGTGAACACCGACTGGATCGGCACGGGCACACTGGTGCGCGCCCGCTCGACCAGCGAGCCGTCGTGCAGATAGGGACCGGTGTCGGAGTCGGGCCGGAAATCCAGGTACTGCTCGCCGGCCGCCGAGAGTCGCCCGACCGCGACGGTGCCGCCGACGGGAAGCTGTGCGCTGTCGTCGATCTCGGCGACCGCGGCCACACCGTCCCCGGCGACGTGCACGTCGGTGATCTTGCCGATCCGGCTGCCCCGGAAGGTGACGTCATTGCCGGGCAGCAGCCCGCCCGAGGACGCCAGCTCGACGGTCACCTTGTAGGTGTGCGGAATCGGGTTGAACCGCAGCACAAATCCGCCGATGTAGCCCGACCCGAGCACCAGCACGACGACGAGCCCGATGTTCGCGATGGCGATGCGATGCCGCACCACCCAGTGCCACAGTGGCGGATTCATCGATCCCCTCCCTGCTGCGCCGGGCCGGGCTGCACCGGATCCGGTTGTGCGTCCGGCTGCCGCGGCGGGCTGGTCAGCCGGCCGAACACCTTCTCCAGCACCTGCGCCAGGCTGCCGACGAACTGCCCGGCATCGCCGAGTCCGGGCCAGCGGCTGCCGCTGGGGTCGGTGAGCGCGCCGACGCTCGAGTACGACACGGTCGCCGCGACCGCCAGCGTGGGTCCGCGCAGGCTGGCCATGAGCGACGGGTAGATGGTGTGCAGCCCGTCCAGCGCCCCGGTCAGCTGATCGCTCTGCGCGAATCCGGACATGAGCGCCTGAATGCTGTTGAACAGGCTCACGAAATCCCCGCCGCTGGTGTCGGCGAAGTCGCCGAGTGCGTCGGTGGTGGTGGCCACCTTCGACAGCAGGTCCACGATCTGCTGATTGTTCTCGGTCAGCAGGGCGATGAGCGCGGGAAAGGTGTCGGCGGCGGCGCCGAGTTGCGCCTTGCGCCGGGCCAATTCGCCCGAGAGCGAGTTCATCCCGCCCAGCACCTGGTCGATATCCCCGGTACGGGCATTGAGCGCTGCGATGGCGGCGGTCATCTCGGTGATCAGATGGGACAGCTCCGGCGCCCGGCCCGCGAACATGGAGTTCATCTCGCCGGTGATCTTGGCGGCCTGATTGATGCCGCCGCCGTTGAGCAGCAGCGAGATCGACATCATGAGCTGCTCCACCGACGCGCCCGCCGCCGTGTGATCGGTGCCGATGGTGTCGCCGTCGCGCAATGGATCCCCGGCCTCCTGCGCGGAGGGCAGCGTCATGGCCACGAACATGTCACCGAGCGGGGTCGCCTGCCGCAGCTCGACCGTGGTGCCCTTCGGGAGCCGGATGTCGTCGCGGATGAGCATCTGCACGTCGGCGATGAAGTTCGTGCTCTTGATCCTGGTGACCACGCCGATATCGGTGCCGCCGATCTTGACGTGCGCGTGGTCGGGCAGATTCAGCGCATCGGCGAAGGCCGCGTGAATCGTGTACCCGGGCGCGCCCAGGCCGGGCTTGGGCATGGGGAGCGTGTCCACCGTGACCGCGCACCCGGTGGTAGCGAGCAGGGTGGCGGCGGTGAGCAGTCCGCCGAGAGCTGTTGTGCGTAGTCTCATTTCAGGTTCGCGATTCCCAGTAGTGCGGCGGTGAGGCCGAAGTCGGGGCCGAAGTCCTGGACCTTGCCGGTGCGGCAGCCATCGAGGCGCATCTGGATGCGCTCGCAGAAGGTCGACAGGATCTCGCCGTCGAGCAGCGACTTGTCCAGCAGGCCGTGCAGCCGCAGCGCCTGATCCTCCTTGCTGGTGGCATTGGCGATGTTCTGGAACAGCAGCGGCCCGACGTCCACGATCTCGGTCAGACCGCGGGCATTGGCGCGCATCTGATCGGTGATGGCCACGAAGCGGGTGAGCGCCCCGGCCAGCTGATCCCTGTTCTGTCCCACCAGGGTCGAGGTATTGGTGACGAAGTCGTCGAGCTGCCGCAGCACCGCGTCGATGCCGGGCGCCTGGTCGCCCATGAGGTTCAGCAGCTCGGTGAGCCGCCCGCTGAAGTCCCGCACCGTCTGATCGTTGGCGGCGATGACCTGGGTGATGTCATTGAGTTTGATGATGGTGTTGGAGATCTGATCCTTGTTGGCGAAGGTCACCTCGAAGGCCGAGGACAGCTGGTCGAGGGTCTCGCGCAGCTTGTCGCCATTGCCGTTGAGCAGCGGGAACAGCACCCGGCTGGCCATCGGGCCGGTGGTGTTGTCGCCCTTCAGCGCGTCGCCGAGCTGGGAGAAGGTCGCCAGGATGCGGTCCAGTTCGACCGGAACCCTGGTGCGCTGCAGCGGAATATAGGCGCCATCGGTCAGGGTGGGGCCGTCGCCGGTGTAGGCCGGGGCCAGCTCCACGTGACGATTCGTGATCAGCTGTGGATTCACCAGTGCCGCAATGGCATCGGCGGGAATCTTGACATCCCGGTCCAGCGACATGGTGACCTGGACGTAACTGCCCTTGGGTGTGACGGTTTCGACGGTCCCGACCGGAACCCCGAGCACCGCAACGTCATTGCCCGCGTACAGGCCCGCCACGTTCTCGAAGTCCGCGGTGACCTTCATCTGCCCGCCGAGATATTCCTTCGACAGCGA
The DNA here is from genome assembly GCF_042754245.1 of Nocardia sp. NPDC059228. NCBI lineage: Bacteria > Bacillati > Actinomycetota > Actinomycetes > Mycobacteriales > Nocardiaceae > Nocardia > Nocardia sp. NPDC059228. The sequence continues at coordinate 28,054 of NZ_JBHZAL010000024.1, forward strand.
GGACACCGAATCGGGCAGCATGCCGCACGCCGAGGCGAGCAGGAGCGCGCCGCAGGCCGCGGCCAGCTTCATTCGTCTGCGCAGTGTCATCACTTGCACCCCTGCACGGCCTGTGCGAAGCACAGCCAGTTGTCCGGGAACAGCCACGGCGCGTACACATTTCCGTACGGGCCGTCGCCGAGCACATTGTTGAACTGCCGCAAGGTCACCGGCATGATCTGGTACAGCCGGTCGAGGTTGCCCTTGTTCTTCTCCAGGCCCTCCGACAGGGTGTTCAGGTCGGTGATGAGCGGGCCGAGCTGGTTGTTGTTCTCCAACCCCATCTGCTGCAACAGCTTCGACAGCGACGCCACATTGTCCAGCAGCTGTTTCAGCAGCGTCTGGCGCTGCTGCACCGCGCTGCCGATGGCCTCCCCACGGGTCAGCAGCAACAGCACGCTGTTCTGGTTGTCGGCGGTCAGCTGCGAGACCGTGTCCATGCTCTTCAGCAGGGTGTCCACCTCGTCGCGCCGGTCATTGATCACCTTCGCCAGCGCGCCCACACTGTCGAGTGCCTGCACGGTCAGCTCGGGGGAGTCGCCCATCTGCTGATCCACCAGATCCAGCGCCTGCCGTAGCTTCTGCGGGTCCAGCTTCTCGACGCGCTCGAAGCTGTTCTTGTACTGCGGATCCTGGATGACCTTGCCCAGGTTGTAGGGCACCGAGGTGTGGTCGAGCTTGATCCGGTCGCCGGGCAGGGCCCGGCCGGCGCCGGGCGTCAGATCCACGTGTAACCGGCCCAGGATCGTCGACATCTTGATGGCCGCGCGCGCCTCGTCACCGAGCTGGATGTCGCGGTGCACCCGCATGTCCACCAGCACCTTGCCGTTGTCGAGCTTGACCGCGCTGACCTGACCGACCTCGATGCCCGACACGTCCACGGTCGCGCCCGGCCGCAACCCGGCGGCCTGGGCGAACTCGGCGTGAATCGCCTTGTCGCCCAGCTGCGCCTGCTCGATCAGGGTGGAGCCGACCAACAGCAGCACCACGAATGCCGAGGCGATCAGACCCAGCCGCAGATAGCGGTTGCGCAGGAAGCCGGGATAGCGGATCGAGGGCCGGCGCAGCGTCGGAACGCGTGGCCGCCTCATCGGCACACCTCCGAATGGGATTGGCCGCCGATCTGATTGAACAGACCGGGCGGGAGCAGCACGCCCCACAGCGAGACGTCGAGGCTGCACAGGTAGGCATTGCCGTAGGCGCCGTAACTGCTGAAACGCGCGACGCCATTGAGCATGTCGGGCAGTTCGACGGCCGCTTTGTCCAGTGAGGCGCCGTTGAGCAGCAGCAGGGCGACACCGGCGGAGGCGTCGGTCTGGGCCCTGGCCACGCCGGGCTTCACCTGGGCGAGCACGTTCACCAGCGAATTCGTCGCGGTCGCAACGCGTTCCACCGACAACTTCAGCGTGGAGCCCTGCGTGTACAGCGCCTCGGTGAGCGCCCGCGCCTGGGTGATCAGCGTTTCCAGCTCGTTGCTGCGGTGGGCCAGCCCGGAGATGACGCTGCTGAGATTGCCGACCACCTGTCCGAGAATCTCGTCGCGCTGGCCGAACGTGCCGGCCAGCTGTGCGGACTGGGTCACCAGCGCGCTCAGCGAGACGCCACTGCCCTGCAGGGCCTGAATCAGGGTCTCCGACAGCGAATTCACCTGATCCGGTTGCAGCACGCTGAACAGCGGCTCGAAACCGGACAGCAGCGAGGAGACGTCGAAGGAGGGTTCGGTGCGCTCGATCGGGATCTGCCCGCCCGGCGCCATCGGCTCACCGGCGTCCTTGCCGGGCATCAGCGCGATATAGCGCTGCCCGATGAGGTTCTGATACCGCACCAGCGCCTTGGTCGTGGTGGTCGGATGCTGGTCGTCCTCGATACGGAACCCGACCCGGGCCCGGTAGCCGTCGGTGAACTCGATCTTGTCGACCCGCCCGACGCGCACCCCCGCCATGCGGATGTCGTCGCCGATCCGCAGCCCGAGGACATCGGAGAACACGGCGGAGTAGTCGTGCGTGCGGCCGGGCACCGAGCGCTGCAGCGTGGACCACATGGTGTAGGTCAGCACGATCGCCGCCACGGCGAAAAGGCCGAAGCCCGCCAGGGCTTTTCCGGATTTCACGAGGCGCCTCCGGTCTCGGCGGGGACCAGGGATCCACCGGCCAGAATGGGGGTGAGCAGCAGGACCTGTGCGGCATTGGGCCTGCCGCCGACCAGGGCGGCGACGGCGTCGGTGCCGCGCAGCCCGGCGGGCTGCGCCGGGGCCGGATTCGTCTCGGTGGCCGCGGCCGGTGCGGTGAGCCCGGGGATCGCCGGTAGACCGCGAATCGCGGGCAGGCCGGGTGCCGCCGGCGTGGTCTCGACGGGCGCGGGTCCCGCGGCCTCGAGTCGCTTGGGCATCAGCTGCTGCGGAAACTCCTGCGCCGGAGCGGTTTCCGGCACGGTCGCACCACCGCAACGCGGCCCGGAGAGGTCACCGTAGTGCGGGCAGTCCGCCGCGGTGTACTGCTGGAACGGCGTGAAGGTCACGTCCATCCGCCAGACCATCTGCTTCTTCGGTCCGAAGGTGAAGGTGCCCTGCAGACGCTGCAACGCCGTATTGAGATTGGCGATGGCGGTCGGAATCGCCTGCTGGTCCTGGGCCAGGCTGCCGAACAGCTGGTCGAGGCCCGACACCAGGAACTTGCCGGAGTCGGGATTGCGGGCGAAGAGCCCGTTCACCGTGTCCACCGCGGTGCCGCCGCTGGTGAGCAGATCCATGAGCGCCGCGCGCTGCTCGGTGAGGGTGCGCGCGGTGGTCACCGACTTCGCCAGTGTCCCCACCAGATCCGGGGCCGACTCGCTCAGGGCGGTGGCCGCGCGACCGAGATCGCCCAGCAGATCCCCGATGCCCTCGATGCCGCGCACCTCGGTGATCCAGTGATCGAGCCGCTCCACGGTGGAACCGGGCACGCGCGCCGACGGATCCAGCGCCGCGGACAGCGTGGACAGCACCCGGCCCAGCTTCTCCGGCTGAATGTTGGTCAGCACCGTGCGCAGCACATTGAGCGTGGTCTGCAGCCGCACGGTCGCGCTGCCGGTGTCCTCGGGAATGGTCGCGCCCGCCCGCAGGGTGTCCCCGGTGGGCGTGGTGTCGACGAGTTCGACGGCGGTCACCCCGAACAGGTTGCCGGGAATGACCCGCGCCGCCACGGTCGCCGGAATCGTGCCCGCCACTTGCGGTTTCAGCGCCAGCTCGGCCCGCTGCCGCTCACCCTTGGCCACTACCGACACCTCCTCGACGCGGCCGACGACCATGCCGCGGAATTTCACGTCGGCGTGGTCGGGCAGCCCGTCGCCGGTGCTGGTGAGCTCGGCGGTGACCGCCACCTTGTCCTCGAAGCGGCCGTTGTAGCGCATCGCCAGCAGATACAGCAGCAGCGATACGGTGGCGATCAGGGCGAGCCCGGCCAGCGTGAGCTGCCGGGCCGTGGGGCCCCGCCCGCTGGGATCGAGAATCATCGAAACACCTATCCCGAGATGCGGAAGCCGGGGTCGATACCCCAGATCGCAAGGGTCAGAAAGAGATTGACGAAGACCATGACGACGATGACCATCTTGATGGCCTGCCCGGCCGCCACCCCGACGCCCTCCGGCCCACCGGTGGCGACGAAGCCGTAGTAGCACTGGATGAACGTCGCGATCATCACGAAGACCATGACCTTGAGCAGCGACCAGAACACGTCCGGTCCCAGCAGGAACTGGAAGAAGTAATGGTCGTAGGTGCCGGCGGTGGTGCCGCCCAGGAACAGCACCGACAGCTTGGTCGCCAGATACGCCACCCCCAGGCCCACGCTGTAGAGCGGGATGATGGTCAGCGTGGAGGCGATCATGCGGGTGCTGATCAGATACGGAAGCGGCCGGATGGCAAGGGATTCCAGCGCGTCGATCTCCTCGGAGATGCGCATGGCGCCCAGCTGCGCGGTGAACCGGCACCCGGCCTGAATGGCGAACGCCAGGGTGGCGATGACCGGCGCGATCTCGCGGGTGGTGGCGAAACCGGAGATGGCGCCGGTGAGCGGCGACATGGTGAGCAGGTTCAGCGCCGTGAACGACTCCATGCCGACGGTGATGCCGCCGAACCCGCACAGCGCCACCACCACGCCGATGGTGCCGCCGCCCACCACCAGGGAGCCGTTGCCCCAGCCGATGTCCGCGGTCAGGCGCAGCACCTCCTGGCGATAGTGCCTGAGTGCGAACGGAATCGCGAGCAGGGCCTGGAAGAAGGTGATGACCTGGTGGCCGAGGCGCTGATTGGCCCGCACTGGAACGGACACGACATTCGTGGCCATCCGCACCGGCTCGAGCGCGGGGGGAGTGTAGGTCGTGCCCACCTCACACCACCTTCGACGGCAACAGCGTGTTGTAGAGCTGGGTGAGCACGATATTGGTGGCGAACAGCATGAGCGCCGAGCTCACCACCGCCGAGTTCACCGCATTGGCCACCCCGCCGGGGCCGCCGTGCGCATGCAGGCCGATATCGCAGGCGATCACAGCGGTCAGCAGGCCGAAGACGGCCGCCTTCAGCACCGCGACGAGCAGGTCATCGGCCACCGCGAAGGACGCGAACGAGCCGATGAACGAACCCGGCGTCCCCGACTGGGCGTAGACATTGAACATGTAGGCGGTGGCGAAGCCGACGAAGACGATGAACCCGCACAGCAGCATGCTCACCAGCACCGCGGCCGCGATGCGCGGCGCGACCAGCCGCCGGACCGGGTCCACGCCCATGACCATCATGGCGTCGATCTCCTCGCGAATGGTCCGCGAGCCCAGGTCGGCGGTGATGGCCGACCCGACCGCGCCCGCGATCATCAGCGAGGTGACCAGCGGCGCGCCCTGGCGGATGATGCCGAGCCCGGCCACCGCGCCGATGAACGTGGTCGCGCCGACCTGGTTGACCAGCGCGCCCAGCTGAATCGACACCACCACCGAGATCGGAATGGCCACCAGCACCGTCGGTGCGGCCGACACGCTCGTCATGAACGCGCACTGTTTGATGAACTCCTGATACGGGAACCGCCGGCGCAGGATCGACACCACCAGCTGCCGCAGCGCGTCGCGGCCCAGATCGACCTGTCGCCCAAGGGTTTCCAGCGAGCGCTGCGGATGCCGCCGCCACAGCCCGCGCACGCTCTCACCGATCCGTTCGAGCTCGGTGGGTTCGGCATCCGCTGCGGCGGAGGGCTTTTCGAGTGTCGTCATCAGGCCATGTCCTCGAGATAGCGCTGCAGCAGGACCAGCAGATACCCGGCCACCGAGAGGCCTGCGGCCACGGTGCACAGCACGGCCACCCACAGCCCGAAGCGCAGCACGGGATTGACTTCCATACGCCCACCGAGGATCTTGATGCCGATCACCAGGATGTCGATGAGCCAGACCAGGGCCATCATCTACGTCATGCACACATTCGAGAAGGTGAGCACGGGCCAGCACACGATGGATCCCAGGAACGAGATGATCACGTCGATGCCGTGCAGCTGCTTCAGATGCGAGGTGTGGGTGAGGGTCCAGATCACCCCGACCAGCCCGTAGGGGATGCCGAGAATGATGAGGGTCCCCAGGAACTCCGACAGCTTCATCTCGTAGCTGAGCAGCCGATCCAGTCGTTTCAGCATGTCGCGTATGTCCTTTCGCTTCCCTGCCGGCCTCGGCCGCGGTGCGTGCCTCATTGCCGGTGCCGCGCTGTCCCCGATGCCGGTGCGGGTCGCTTCGCGAGAGCTGCCCGCAGCAGCGTATGTTACTGACAATTCTTATATGTGGAAGCGGTTCAGATGATCTTTTTCGGCCAATATGCTCTGCAGTAACGCCCGTGTCGGCTCGTTACTGCCGGAGCCGAGTATCTAAGTTATCTGTAATTCCTACGTCAAAAGACTGTCTGAGTGTGAGAATAGGCGGTAACATAGCAGCCGTGCCGGGGTGCTCGGCGCAGGTTCGGTGAGGAGTATCCAGGCAGGGGTCGGATACGCCGTGACTGCCACGGAGAGAGGGAACCCAAATGACGACCGGGGCAGCGCAGCCGTCCGGCTGGAATGATGATGAGGCACAGTCGAATCCGGATCCGGCGGGGGGCAGGGGCAGACCCCGGGTCCGGCGGATCTCGGTGGCGTCCGCACCGGCAGCCGGGGACGCGGCGACCCCGACCCTGGAGCAGACGCGCATCCACATCCCTGGCGTGCACCGCCCGGACACCAAGCGGCCGCCGAAACTCGAAGACGCGCTGGACTTCTGGCAGTTCTCGGGGGCCGCCGCGAATGTCGCCATGCAGATGGCGCGACCCGGCGTCGGCCACGGGGTCGCCGACAGCAGGGTGGAATCCGGCGCGCTCATGGTGCATCCCTGGAAGCGGTTGCGCACCACGGCCTCCTATCTGGCGGTGGCCATCCTGGGCACGCCCGAGGAGAAGATCGCCTTCCGGGAAGCGGTCAATGTGGCGCACCGCCAGGTGAAGTCGGAACCCGGTGCCGCGGTGAAGTACAACGCCTTCGACCGCGACCTGCAGATGTGGGTCGCGGCCTGCCTCTACATCGGGTTCGAGGACTCCTACCAGCTGCTCAACGGCCGGATGAGTCCCGAACAGGCGGAGGCGTTCTACTCCACCGCCGCACCGCTGGGCACCACACTGCAGGTGACCGAGGAGATGTGGCCCGGGACCCGCGCCGAGTTCGACGAATACTGGGTCGGGGCGTGCCGTCAGGTGGCCGCCGACGACAAGATCCGCCGCTTCATCGAGGATCTACTGCACCTGCGGATGATCCACTGGTATCTCCGGGTCATCTTCGGCGGACTGCTGCGCTTCCTGACCGTCGGCTACCTGCCGCCTTATTTCCGTGAGCAACTCGGTGTGGAGTGGACGGCCGCCGACCAACGCCGCTTCGAGCACCTGTTCCTGTTCGTCGGCTTCGTCAACCGTTTCATCCCGAAGTTCCTGCGCACCATGGGCACCCGCACCATGATGGCCGACGTGCGCCGGCGCATACACCGGCACAACGCACTGATCTGACAGCCGGTCCGGTCAGTTCGATTGCACCCCCTGCGGCTGGGTCCAGCGGTCGATCACGCCCTGCATGGTGCAGGCCGAAATGGCCAAAAGCCTGACGACGTCAGCGATTTCGGTACTCACGTCACGCAGGGCCGCCGCCTCGGCGGGGCAGTCCATCCCGAAGCAGCGGGTGTACAGTGCGCGCAGCATCCGGTCCGTGTCGCCGGAGATCCGGTTCAGCTCCAGCCAATACGCCGGCATGGTCCGCGGTGACCGTACGAGCGCCAGGCCCTGGGAGGTCGCCCAGGCGGCGTCGGCGGTCCGGCGGATGAGAACGAGGACCTCGTCCGGAAAGGCGGTGAGGCCATGGATCTCGATCATCCGGCCCACCGATTCCAGGCGGTCCACCGCGTAGTCGAGGGCGCTGGTCACCCGGTAGAGCTCGGTGCGATCGGGCGTCTCGTAGCGTTCGGCGACCAGCAGGCACACCAGCTGTTCGGTCAGTTGGTGGCTGACCCGCGCGAAGGCGGAGAGCCGGACCCGCACGCCGTGCGGGTCGGGTACGTCGAGGCGGATCTCCTCGAGGGTGCGGGCCGCGGCGACGAGATTGTTGGCGGCCGAGGCGAAATAGAGCTCGATCGCCGGCCCCGGACGGGGCCGGCGCAGCTGTTCGTGGGTCACGCACTCACCGGCTGGGACAGGTCGTAGACGGTGGTTCCGCCCACGGTGACGGTGGCGAAGTGGGACTTCACCCACTCGGTGATCTGGGCGGCGGTGGAATTCGAACCGCCCATGGCGAAGCCTTCCAGGAAGTACCGGACCTGACCGGTCGACACATACCGCTGGAACTGCTGGAGCGTGGGAGAGTTGTCGCCGCCGGAGAAGCCACCGATGGCCATGACCGAGGTACCGGACTTCAGGGCGAGCGTCGCCGCCGACATCGAGCCGACCGACGCGGCCGACCACCGTCCGCCGGTGTGCGAGAGCAGACTGACCAGCTCGGCATTGCTCCCCGTATCGGAACCAGGTCCGTTCCCGCCCGGCGCGGCCGACGCGTCACCGGGGCCGCCACTCGGAAAGCCTTCGGGCCGTTGGCCGGAGTCCTCAACCGGCGACTGGGCGGGAGCGTCCACGCCGGAGCCGGGACCGCCCGCGGGCATCGCTCCGAAGGACTGGCTGGTGGGTCCCGAGTTCGGACTGCCACCGCTGTGGCCCTGACCAGCGGTCGCGATCGCCCACGCTCCGGTGCCGCCCAGCCCGAACAGCAGGCCGGCGGTGGCGAGTGCGACGGCGTAGCGGCGGGAGCCCCGGGTGCCCGCGACCAGGGCCAGTGCTATCAGGATCGAGCCGGCGAGGATCGTCCAGCGCAGCCACGGCAGCCAGTCGGGAGTGCGGTGCAGCAGGACGAAGGTCCAGGCGCCGGTGACGGCGGCCATGGCCGCGAGCGTCAGCCGTGCGGCGGGATGCCCTGCCCGGGACCACAATTCACGCACCGACAGGGCGACCAGCGCGCCGATGGCCGGGGCCAGCGCGACCGTGTAATAGGGGTGCACGATGCCGCTCATGTACGAGAAGGTCAGTCCTGTGACCAGTAGCCAGCCGCCCCACAGGAGGAAAGCCGCCCGGGTGCGGTTCGTGCACGGGGCGCGGCGGGTGAGCCAGAGCCCGGTGACGAGCCCGATCAGCGCGGCGGGCAGCAGCCAGGAGATCTCCGCGCCCATCGCCGAATTGAACAGGCGGGTAATGCCATTGGCGCCGCTGAAGCTGGGGGCGCCGTGCATGCCCTCCGGCAGGTCGAACCCGCCCCCGCCCCCGCCGGAGCCCGGGTTGCCGTGGCCGCCGAAGATCCGGCCCAGGCCGTTGTAGTCGACCGCCAGCTGCCAGAGGCTGTTGGTGGTGGAACCGCCGATGTACGGCCGCGAATCCGCCGGCCACAGCTCCACCAGCGCGATGTACCAGCCCGCCGAGACCACCACGGCGACGCCGGCCAGGATCAGGCTCCAGATCCGCTGCCGCAGTGGCGCGTTGGCCGCGATCAGATATGCCAGGGCGAGACCGGGCAGGATGAGGAACGCCTGCATCATCTTGGTGAGGAACCCGAAGCCGACTGCGACACCGGCCGATACCAGCCAGAGCGTCGACGCGGAGAGCAGACGGTCCCCGGTGGCCGTGATCGCGCGGACCGTGCAGTAGGTGGCCGCGACCAGCAGCAGGACCAACAGCGCGTCCGGATTGTCGAATCGGAAGATGAGCACGGCCACCGGGGTCAGCGCGGCGATCGCCCCGGCCACCAGCCCCGCGCCCGGCCCGCTGAGCCGGCGAACTGTCGCGACGAGCAGACCCGTCGAGGCGACGCCCATCAGCGCCTGCGGCAGCAGGACCGACCACTGGGAGAAGCCGAGCAGTCTGCCGGACAAACCCAGCACCCACAGCGCCGCGGGCGGCTTGTCCACGGTGATGGCATTGCCCGCGTCGAACGACCCGAACAGCAACGCCTTCCAACTCTGCGACCCCGCCTGTGCGGCCGCCGAGTAGTACTCGTTGGCCCACCCCGAATTGGTGAGGTCCCACAGATACAGCACCGCGGTCACGGCCAGCAGACCGAGCAGACCTGGCCGCGCCCACCGCGGTTGCTTCGGAGGCCCGAAGAACGCGCGCCCGAACCAGTTCTCACGATCCATTCCGCTGCGCTCGGTCAGCCGGTGCGCCCCGGCCACCCCCGGCCGCTGCGTCGTCGATGTCATATCCACGTCCCTTCATTCACCGCGCGATGCCGTTGCTCCGGCGCGGTTCTCGCAGCCGATCCTGATCGCCCGCCCTCGGGGGAATGTGGTGCGAACCTGGGAACCAGCTGGCAATGCCGCGTGAGCACCCTGCGCCTCCGCTGTGCCCCGAACCCGGCGCACGGACGCGGCCGAATCCAACCACGGCGTCGCACCCGTTCCGGGCTGCTTTGATGGTCGGCACCGCATGCACCGAGTCCCGGCTGCGGGCTGAGCGGTGGTTCTCGAGTTGGCCAGAGGTTGGGCGGATACGGTCGGGGCGGTTCGGCGGTTGCGGCGCGGCGGAAGGAGTTCGGGTGGTCAGGGAGCCGGAGGATGCGGGGTGGGAGGAGCGGCGCGTGCTGGTGCAGGGGTACGCGGAGCGGCGCTGGGCTGTGTTGAGGTGGGTGGCGTGAGCGATCTACCGGCCGGCACGGCGACCGTAGGAGGTGGTGCGGCGCGGCGGGTTCGGGGTCTGCGGCGGTGGACCCTGCGGACGCGACTGCTGGTGGCGGTCGTGGCGATCGCGGCGGTGGGGCTGACGGCGTTCGGGGTGCTGAGCGTTGCTGCGCTGATGCGATCGGAGCTCGCGCGGATCGATGGGCAGTTGAATTCGGTGGCGGCGGATATGGCCGCTCAGAGCCACCCGCCTCCGCCGCCGCGTTCCACCTCGACGGTGCAGGGATTGCCGTCGACGTTCCAGATCCAGTTCTTCGACAGTGCGGGACAGCAGGTCGGGCAGATCGGGGTCGGGGCGAACGATCTGGCCCTGCCCGCGATGGACCGGGCCGCGGTCGAGGCGCGCGGGAGCAAGATCTTCGAGGTCGACGACTCGCACGGGACACCGTGGCGGGTGCGCACTGTCGCGCAACCGCCCAACGAGGACCAGCCGGACGGCGGGCAGGCGGCGGTCGTCATGCCGCTGGACGGTTACTACGCCACCGCCCGGGAACTGCGCACCATCGAATTGGTCGCGGGCGCCGGGCTGATCCTGGTACTGGGCGGCGTGGCGGCCTGGCTGGTGCGGGTCGGCCTGCTGCCGCTGTCGCGCATCGAGCACACCGCCGAGGCCATCGCCGCCGGGGATCTGGAGCGCCGGGTCGAGTACGCGGACACCCGGACCGAGGTCGGGCGGCTGGGGACCGCGTTCAATGTCATGCTCGAGCGGTTGTCCACCACCATGCGGCGGCTCGAGGAATCCGAGTCGCGCATGCGGCTCTTCGTCGCCGACGCCTCGCACGAGCTGCGCACGCCGCTGACCTCGATCCGTGGCTACGCCGAGCTGTACCGGATGGGCGGCGGCGCGGACCCGGCCCAGGTCGCCACCATGATGCGGCGCATCGAGGACGAGGCCGCGCGCATGGGTGTGCTCGTCGACGATCTGCTGCTGCTCGCGCGGCTCGACGAACAGCGCCCGCTCGATCTGACCGACGTGGACCTGTCCACCGTCGCCGACGAGGTGGTGCGGGACGCACGGGTCCGGCAGCCGGAACGCGTTGTGCGGCTGCGTCTTCCGGACGAACCAGTCCACGTCGTCGGCGACGGGCACCGGCTCCGTCAGGTGCTGACCAACCTGGTCGGCAACGCGCTCGTGCACACCCCCGCCGCGGCGCGGATCGATGTCCGGATCCGGCGGGGCGCGGTGCCCGCCGAGACCGCGGGCGGCCGGGCGGATTTGCCCCGGACCGGGGCGGCCGATGTCGAGCCGCGCGGCGCCGGGGTGGTCGCGGCGGCCGGGGCGGAACTGCCCGCGGGCGCTGCGGCCGTGATCGCCGAGGTGTCGGACACCGGGCCCGGTATCCCGCCGGGGAAGGCCGAGCACGTGTTCGACCGCTTCTATCGGGTGGACGAATCCCGTTCGCGCGCAGGTGGTTCCGGCCTCGGTCTGGCGATCGTCGCGGCCGTGCTGACCGCGCACGGCGCACGGATCCAGCTGCTCACGGGCACGGGGTCCGGCACGACGTTCCGGATCGTGTTCCCGATATCGGACACGCCCGGTGCCACCGGCCGGCGTTCACAGGAAACGCCCAGCTGACGCCGAGCTGGAGCGGTGGTGGCGGCAACAAGGATGACCGGTATGAATCGGTGTGGGGCGCGGGTGCGCATAGGGTGGCGAGCGTGAGCGATCGCGCCCCGGCGGGGGCGGCGACCGTGCTGGTCGTCGACGATGAGCCCTACATTCTGGACCTGCTCTGTTCCGCGCTGCGGCTGAGCGGGTTCGAGGTGTACTCGGCCGACACCGGGCGCGGCGCGCTGGAGGCGGCGACCCGGCGGCGACCCGATGTCATGGTCCTCGATGTCATGCTGCCGGACTTGGACGGATTCACCGTCGCCCGGCGGCTGCGCGCGGCTGGCAGCGAGGTGCCGGTGCTCTTCCTGACCGCTCGCGACGCCGTCGAGGACCGCATCGCCGGCCTCAGCGCCGGCGGCGACGACTACGTGAGCAAGCCGTTCAGCCTCGAAGAGGTGATTCTGCGGTTGCACGCGATCCTGCGCCGCACCCGGCCCGGCGAGGACGGACCCGGCCGGCTGCGTTTCGCCGACCTGGAACTCGACGCCGGCACGCACCTGGTGTTCCGCGCCGGGGAACAGATCTGGCTGTCCGCCACGGAATTCAAGCTGCTGCACTACCTGATGCTCAATGCGGGCAAGGTGGTGAGCAAGCGCCAGATCCTCGATCGCGTGTGGCAGGCCGAGGAGGGCCGCGCCGACCGGGTGGTGGAGACCTTCGTCAGCCAGCTGCGCCGCAAGATCGACACCGGCCACCCGCCGCTCATCCACACCGTGCGCGGGGTCGGCTACACCCTGCGCGAATCCCCCTAGCGCGGACTCCGGCGATCACACCCGATCGAGGAAACCGTTGCCGTAGTCGATGTTCCGGGCATCACGCAGATCCGCGTCCGGTGTGAATCTCACCGTGTCGGTGCGATCCCACAGTTCCATTCCGGCTATGGCGGACTGGCAGTCGCGAATGCAGCGGCGGACGCCATTGCGGATTCTCGGCGGCAGCCGCAGCGCATCCATTTCTGCCGTAATTGCCTGAGCCGCGGCCTGATTGTCGGCGATTCGGACGTCTATCGAACGGCGGACTTCCGTCACCGCCTGCGGCAGATCCATTCCCAGATGATGCTGCAGAGTCGTCACCAGATTGATGGTGTCCTCGGAGTCGGTTTCGATTGCCAGTGAATGCAGATCATTGATCAGGCACATGATATCCGCGGTGGTGGCGATTATCTTCTGATACGCGGGACCGTAATACAGGGCGTCAGGAATTTCGGTGTGCTCGATCACCTCTGCCAAATCCACCGTCGGCAATACGGTGCACGCGTCCCGGCGCAGTCGCGGATATTCGTCCGGGCTCGGTGATTTGCCCGCCTGACGAAATGCATTCTCGCGTGCGTGACCGACCAGCCACAATTCCAGATTCAATGCGAATCGGCGCGCCCAAGCCTCGGAATTACGCGGGAAGGTACGGGTGCAGAGATTGGACAGAGCTGCGATGACGGGCGGCACCGGACCCGCGACCCCGCGCTCGTGCACCACCTGCAATGCAGCGTGCCGGAGGCGGTCGTAGTCGTCGAGCCGGCCTGTGGCGATGGCCAGATCTTGCAGATCGTCGAAGACGAAGAATACGGTGATCCATTCGGCGACCAGGAGCATGTCGGCGAAAGACGAGGTGGGGCACCAATACGCCGAGAATCGCGCGTAGCCGAGCGATTCGAACTTGCGGGCGGCCGCCTCGTCCTGGAGCAATCCGAAACGCTGTGCCCAGATCTGAACTCTTTCCTGCGCCCGGTCGCTCTTCGTATGCCGTTGCGGCGAGAACGGAAGCGGGATCTCCAGGTGCCGCAAGTCGTGTTCGTTCATCGGTAACACCTGGGTTCACTCGGGTGGAGGCGGGATCCCTCCGGCGGTCAGCATAACCGACATTTCGGGCAGATATTCGCGGATTCGCAAGATCCGCAGAGCGGCAACCAATTTCGCCGGGACCGCGGACGGCCGCACAACGAGTGCCGGAGGTACGGTGAAGGGGTTCCCGTCCGGGTCCGCAAACCCCTGCGAGCCATCGTGTACGAGGAATCCACCGCCGCGGTCCGCAAGCCCGCCCTGATGTCGTTGTGGCAGTTGATCAAGGTCGCCGACGAGGACCCCGACGACATGCTCAGCGGGTCGCCCTACGCTACGGCCGGCGTGGTCGGACGGCTGTGGCAAACACCCCGAGTGCTGCCCGCGACGCTGGCGTGGCTGGCGCTGAATGCGTTGGCGCGCACCCAGAACGGCGACGGCAGCTGGGGGAGTCCGCACGCCCCGAGGCGTTATCGGGTGCTGCCCACGCTGGCGGCGGTGTGCGTGCTGCGGGGGCACGCCGCCGACGCGCCGATCGATTGCGAATGCGTGCGCGGCGCGGCGTGGGAGCGAGTTCCTCTTCGCGGTTCCGGAAGTCCTTCTTCCGGAACGACTGCCCAGTCTAGAGGCGATCGAGTGCACGATTCCGGCACTGCTGGAACGACTTGCGAAGGTGTCCGATGCCGACGACGATCACTGCCGCTCGCCCCTGCGCGCGGCCCGAATGTTCCAGCAGACCAATGTCGAACACTGCGCAGGCTTGCAGGGCCGCGCCGTCTGGCGCGATATCCCGGACGCGGACGAGACGGCGAAGACCCAGCGGCCGGGCGGATCCTGGCGTATGTGGCATCCCACCGCGGAGGAGACGGCGGGCGCGGTGCACGTGCTGTGCGCCTGCGCGGAACCGTCGGCCGAGCGTTCGGTGGCCGGTGGATTGCGCCGGTCTCACATTTTCTTGCCGATTGCTATGACGCCGGGACGGCCGATTCGACGCGAACCCCATTGTGGCACTACAAAGATCTTGGATCGCCGCTTAGAATCGAGCGTCTGTATACATTGACCGCCCTGCTCATGAGCGGTTCACCGCTACGGTGAGGCCATGGTGGGGACCTTGGTCACCGACCACGGACGGAACTCGTTCGAAACGTGGTTGCTGAGCGATATGTGGTGGGAAGATTACCGACGTGGAGCAAGCCGTTTTCGGCGCTGTCGAGATCTCGTCGTCCTCGACCCTTTCGCCACGTCAGGCGTTCGAGCAGTGGGAAGCCCTGATGGCGGATGCGGTCGCACCGTCGGTGATCGAGCCATTGCGCACAGGTCACTGGCACGGACAAGTCGCCACAACTCAATTCGACGGATTCGCGGTGTCGCGCATGCAGGCCAGCGCGCAACGGGCATTGCGGACAAAAAAGATGGTGGCGCAGTCGACCGGTGAGTTCTTACTGGTGAATATCGTGCTCGAAGGAACGAATTGGACCGAGCAGCGCGGCCAGACGGCCGAATGCAAGCCCGGCACCATCTCGTTCTTCGACAGTGGCGTGCCGCTGGAGAGCCGCACCACCGACAATTGCCTGTCGACGCTGGTACGCGCCCCGCTGCAGCTGGTGCTCGAGCACTCCGGCCTCACCCGCGACCAGCTACCCACCGCCACCGCCGTCCCCGCCACGGGGGCGCTGGGCGTGGTCGCCGGCTTCTTCCGCAATCTGGCCGAGCTACCCCCCGACGACATCGCGCGTGCGGTCACTGTCTTCGGCAGCGACGCCGCCGGCATGATGGCGTCGGCGTTGCTGCTGGCGAACGGCGAAAGTTCGCCCGGCCCATCGGATTCGCTCTATACCCGGCAACAGGTGCTGGCCTACATCCGCAAGAACTTCACGAATCCGGACCTCTCGGTCGACGAGATCGCGCATGCCTGCCTGATCTCGCGGCGCACGCTGTACCGGGTCTGCGAGGGCTTCGGCGAGCCGGGCGGGATCGTCCGCCGCACCCGGATCGCCCATGCCCGCCGCCTCATCCGCGCCGACCCCTCCCGATCCCTGGCCGCCGTCGCCTCCGCGTCCGGTTTCGCGACGGACCGCCACTTCTATCGAGCGTTCCGCGAGGAAACCGGGCTCACCCCTGGCCAATTCCGCGACCAGCTCAGCTCCCGCAACCGCATGCGCTGAGCCACAAAAGGCTTGGGGAGCCGTCGCCACCTGCGCTCGAATGCGCACCCGGTCCTGCGCCAGGGCGGATCGACACCACCGTATGCCACGACACCACCGCCTCCCGCGCCGCGTCCGCGCGATACTGCAGATGCACCCCGCGCACTGCGAGAGCCTCCGAATCTGCTGGCTTCGGCCATAATTCGACTGCTCCGCTCCCGTCCTCGGAGCGCAACGCCACCGTGCCCGCCGCCCCCGCTTCGATCCCCGCCGCCGCGGCCCCGGCCGTCGCGGTGAACAACCCGCGCCGGCTGACTCCCCGGCCCGCCCCCTGACCGCTGCTCTCCTCTGCCATGCCCCGCAAGCCAACCGCGCTCCGAACGCCCCGCCATGCGACAATGCCCACTCCTGCTGCCCGAAATCGTGGCTGACGCACAGCGAATACCAGGTGGACGGCATGAACGGAGAGGGGAATCGGAATGTCGGAGCTGCCCGCATGGTCGAGGCAGGACGGGTACGGAGTGCGCTTCGAATGGGGGCTGACCGGTGCGCGGGCACTCGGGCCGGGCTGTGCGGTGCTCGTGGTGATCGATGTGTTGTCGTTCACGACCGCGGTGTCGGTCGCCGCCGAGGCCGGTACCCGGGTGTTCCCGTATCCCGCACGCGATTCCACGGCAGCGGATTTCGCGGTGTCCCGGGATGCCCGGCTGGCCGTCGGCCGCAGTGCGATGAGCGCCGCGAATCCGTGGTCGCTGTCCCCGGCCGCACTGCGCCGGGCGCCCGCGCCGGAACGGCTGGTATTGCCGTCGCCGAACGGGTCGGCCATTTCGGCTGCCGTCGAGGGGATTCCGGTGGTGGCGGCCTGCCTGCGGAACGCGTCGGCGGTGGGCCGGTGGATCGTGAAGCAGGGCTGGGGCACCGGGGATCGGCCGGTCGGGGTGATCGCCGCCGGTGAGCACTGGCCGGGGCGGGAGGTGCTGCGCCCGGCGATCGAGGACTGGCTCGGAGCCGGTGCGGTCATCGCGGCACTGTCGGAGCACGGAGCCGGACCTTTGTCGCCGGAGTCGATGGCCGCGCACGCCGGCTACTCGGGCATTCCCGACGTGCCCGCGCTGATCGGTGACTGCGCCTCCGGGCGGGAGCTGGCCGCCATCGGATTCGGCGACGATGTGGCGATCGCTGTCGAGATCGACGGCAGCGCAGCGGTTCCCGTGCTGAGCGGTGACAGTTTCGCCGACGCCACGGCCTGACCCTCACCCGCCGTGATGAGATTCCGTGCGGCCGAAGAGAATGCGACGCAGACGGATCAGAGTTGGTAGCTGTCGATATCGAGGTCGGCCGGGGTCTCGCCGCCGGCGCGGGTGAAGGCCGTCAAGGCGCGGATCAGGCCGGAGCGGTCGGCTTTCGGCATGTGCTCCACCACGGCGGCGAGCTCGCGGCGGCGGTGCGCGGTCACCGCGTCGACGACTTCGCGTCCGTGCCCGGTCAATTCGATGATGAGCTCGCGGCGGGAGTCCGGATTCGGTTTGCGGTCCACCAGTCCCGCGCCGACCAGCCGGTCCACCATGCGGGCCGCGGTCGACGGCTGGACATCCAGCGCGGTGGCCAGCGTGACGACCTTCGACGGCCCCCGGGTCGAGAGGATCATCAGGGTGCGGAACTGCGGGATGGTGATGGAGTCGTCGACCAGTGCCAGCGAGCGCGCCGAGAGCGCGACGAGCAATCGCGACGCGCCCAGCAGGGCATCGGTGATCTCGTCCACCGACTCCACGGCCACCGCGTCCTTCGCCGCCACCACTACCTCCGCACGTTCTGCCGCTGCCAGATTGCTCCTATCCTGCCGGTTGCTCCGTGGGCGTGTGCAGCGGCATCGGCTTCGTGACGGAATCGAACTCACGCAGATGGCAACTGTTGCATACTGCTTGTATCGGGTAGGGTCTCCGAATCGTGGGAAATCGTGCTGCACTCCGTCTGCGGACCGACGGGTGCCGGTGGGGAATGGTCACGGTGATCGGCGTGGTCGCGGGGTATGCGTCGGTGCTGCTGGCCAATCCCCGCCACTTCTATACCGATGACACCGAATCGCAGTACGCCCCGATGTGGGTGATGCTGGGACGGCACCTGCACGATGGGCGCTTCCCGGCGCTGGTGCCGTGGGAATGGATGTCGGGCAACTACTCCATGGAGGAGCAGGGCTCTACAATCCGCCGCAGCTGCTGGTCGACTGGTTCGCGCCCACGATGGACAATCTTGCGCTCGACGTGACCATCGTGAAGCTGATCTTCTCGATCATCGCGGCGCTCGGCGTGTTCCGCGTGTGCCTCGCCTACGGGGCGCGCGGATCGTGGGCGGCGCTGGCGGCCATCGCCTTTCCGCTGTCGGGCTGGTTCCTGTTCTTCGACGAAGCCGGCTGGGCGACCTCGCTGACCGGTACCGCGTGGATGCTGCACGCGTGGGCCGCCGCTATCCGGTACACCCGCACGCCGGCGGACGAGCGGCGCTGGACCACCGGGCCGATACCGGTGTTCGTGTACCTGTACCTCGCCATCTCGGTCCAATATGTCTTTCCCGCAGTCGAATCCGCGCTGATGATCGGGCCGTGGCGGTCGGCGAGGTGGTGCGGCAGCGCCCTGGCGGCCCGCGCTGCGGCTGCTGGCGGTGGCGGCCTGCGCGGGGGCGGTGGGGCTGGATACGTCTCTGCCGGGCATGCTGTCCTCACCGGTCACCTGGCGCGGCAACGAACGCATTCTGTCCGGGGACTTCCTGACCGTGCCGTGGTCGGAGTCGATGAATGCCAGCCTGCCCAGTACGGTTCCGGCATTCACGGGCTGGTGGGGATACGTACAGCCGTTCCCGATGGTCTACATCGCCTGGTTCCTGATTCCGCTGCTGGCCTTATCGATTGGGGTGCGGTGCGGCGGTCGGCGCGCGAATACGCCGGACCGGTGTTGTTCGCGGTCATCTTCCTGATGTGGACCGCGGGGGCCCGGGCGGATCGGCCCGCTACGCTGGCCCGCGCGGGTCCTGCCCATGCTGGCGGTCGGCTCGCTGGTGCTGGTGTGCCTGTGGCTGAGCCGCCACGGACGTTTCGGGGTCCGGCGCCGTGGCGTGGCGGCGGCCGTGCTGCTCGGGCTGCTGTTCCGGCTACCGAGTCACCCTCGAAGGCCACGACATCGGCTTCCATACGGTCGCGAATACCTTTGTGGCCGTGGATATCCCGCCGGGCGCCCGCGATGCCGACCTGGTGGTCGCCTGGCGTCCGCCGGGCTGGAAGATCGGCATCGCCACCGCACTGGCCGGATTCGTGGGACTGGCCCTGCTGCATTGGCCGTACCGCCGTGAGCGCCGAGACGACGACCTCGAAACTGGGCTTCCCGCAGACGATTTCGACCCGCTCACCGAGCCGCTGACACCGGTCCTGGTCTGATCGGCAGAGGCGTGGATGCGTGGCGGGTGCTCGGGTGTGACCGATTTCTCCTTGATGCCCGATGCATGGCCGTGATCACACTTGCCCGTTGTGTCCGAATGTTCGCTGTGCGCGAAGCCATTCGACGAGCGGTGCCGGGACGGGGTTTGATGGTTGCGTATCGGTAGCGGTTGCCTATCACCGCGAGCCGGTGGCGTTTCGCGGTCCAGCAGCGACCAGAGGACGGGGATAGGCTGACCAACGTGCAGAGGGAGCGATCGTGAACGAGACATCCGGCGCCGCCCTGCCTTCCACCGCTTCCGATGCGGACCCGATGATCCCGGAGGAGGCCTCGGAACGGCTGACGGCGGAATTCGGCTCGGTGGTGGACGCCACCACCGTCGCACGCATCCTCGACAACTCTTTCGCTCACCTCGACGCCATCGGCATCGACCGCGCCCGGCTGGCCGGGGTCGCCGAGCGGTTCGCGCGAGAACGGTTGACGGCCTTGGCCCGCGTCGAGGGACGTGCCATCCGCACCGGTCCGGCCGTGGTGTTCGTGTGCACGCACAATGCGGGACGTTCGCAGATGGCGCTCGGATTCTTCAATCGACTGGCCGGGGACCGGGCGTCGGCGTGGTCGTGCGGCTCGGCGCCGAACACTGTGGTCAATCCGCTCGTCGTCGCCGCCATGGCCGAGCGCGGGGTCGACATCGCCGACGAATTCCCCAAGCCGTGGGCCGATGAGCTGATGCGGGCCGCCGACGTGGTCGTCGACATGGGCTGCGGTGACACCGATCCGATCATCGCCGGGCACCGCTTCGAGCAGTGGCCGCTGCCCGATCCGGCGGGCGGGGGCATCGAGGAGATCCGCGGCATTCGCGACGCGATCGAACTCCGGGTTCGCCGCCTGGTGGCCAATCTCGGTCTGGCGGTCTGACCAGCGCCTTTCCCGGCCCCACGACCTGGTGTGCCTAGGATGGGGACCATGCTGGAGATCAGGCAGCTGAAGATCTTCAGGGCGGTCGCGCGGACCGGGTCCTACTCCGCCGCCGCCCGGCAGCTCGGCTACACCCAGCCCGCGATCAGCCAGCAGATCAAGGCCATGGAACGCGTGCTCGGCACCGCGCTGGTGACCCGGTCGGGCCATCAGCTGCAGCTCACCGAGGCCGGTTCGGCGCTGGCCCGGCACGCCGCGACCGTGCTCGGCAGTCTCGACGCGGCCGAGGCCGAGATCCGGGCGCTCACCGCACTGCGGGCCGGGACGGTCCGGCTGGCGGCGTTTCCGAGCGCGTGCAATCTGCTGGTGCCCAAGACCATTGCGCGCATCCAGGCCGCGGAACCCCGGCTGAAGGTCGCCCTGATCGAGGCCGAGCCGCCGGAATCGGTGGCCATGCTGCGGGCGGGGGAGTGCGAGATCGCGATCGTCTTCGACTATCCGCACGGCAAGGTGCCGGACAGCGAAAGCTCCTGTGACGCAGCTAGTCCCGACCTCTCCGAGCTGAATGCGCACACCCTGCTCACCGATCGGCTGCGGGCACTGCTGCCGGCCGGGCACCGCCTGGCGGGGACCGCGCGCACCACCCCGATGCAGCTGTCGGAACTGGCGAAGGAGACGTGGATCGCTGGCTGCCCGCAGTGCCGGGGACACCTCGTCGACGCCTGCGCGGACGCGGGATTCCATCCCGACATCGCCTATGCCACCGAGAATCCGGGCGCGGTCGCCGGATTGGTCGCCGAGGGGCTGGGTGTCGCGCTGGCCACCGAACTCGCGCTGTCCGGTGTGCCGGCGCCGGGAGCGGTGCGCTCGCTGCCGGTGGAACCCGCCATGGAGCGGCGGGTGCTGGCGGTCACCCTGCCCAAACTCGAGGCGGTTCCGGCCGTGCGCGCGGTGATCGGCGGACTGCGGGAGTCCGCGCGGCTGGTGGAGGCCGCCGTCTCGCACTAGTCCCGATGGTGGCCTCGTTCGGCGCGCGGGTCACCGCACCGGGCCATTAGCGGAGCTTTCACCCCCTATTACAGCTGCTTGGGAAATATCGCCCCAGGTCACACTGGGAAACCCGGATTCCCGGCTAGCGTCGAAGGCGCCCCGCTCCGCTTCGCCGGCCTGAACCAGAAGGACACCGAGATGGCTGTGATCCAGGACGACACGCTCGCCGACGAGACCGACATCGACCGCTCCGACCCGGAGTACCGGAGCTGGCTGCGCGAGGCCGTACGCAAGGTGCAGGCCGACGGCAACCGCTCCGCCGACACCCACCTGCTCACCATCCCGCTACCGCCGGAATGGGGCATCGACCTCTACCTCAAGGACGAATCCACCCATCCCACCGGCAGTCTCAAGCATCGGCTGGCGCGGTCGCTGTTCCTGTACGCGCTGTGCAACGGCTGGCTGCGGCCCGGCCGCCCGGTGGTGGAGGCGTCCAGTGGATCCACCGCGGTGTCGGAGGCGTACTTCGCCAAGCTGATCGGCGTGCCGTTCATCGCCGTCATGGCGCGCTCCACGGTGCGGTCCAAGATCGACCTCATCGAATTCCACGGCGGCGCCTGCCATCTCGTCGACGACCCCAGCGAGGTGTACGAGGTCGCGGCCCGGCTCGCCCGGGAACGGGGCGGCCACTACATGGACCAGTTCACCTACGCCGAGCGCGCCACCGACTGGCGGGGCAACAACAATATCGCCGAATCGATCTTCCGCCAGCTCGAACAGGAGCGTTACCCCGAACCGAGCTGGATCGTCGCCACCGCGGGAACCGGCGGCACCTCCGCCACGCTGGCCCGCTACGTCCACTACACCCAGCGCGACACCGGCATCTGCGTCGCCGACCCCGAAAACTCGGCGTTCCTGGAAGGCTGGCGTACCCTCGACCGAAACACCACCTCCGCCAGGGGATCCCGCATCGAGGGCATCGGCCGCCAGCGCATCGAACCCAGCTTCCTCCCGCACGCCATCGACCGCATGATCCGCGTCCCCGACGCCGCCTCGGTCGCCAGCGTCCACCTCCTGCAGCGCCTGCTCGGCCGCCGCTGCGGCGCCTCCACCGGCACCGGGGTCTGGGCCGCCTTCGCCGTCATCTCCGGCATGCTCGCCCGAGGCGACCGGGGCAGCGTCGTCACCCTCCTCTGCGACCCGGGCGAACGCTACCTCGACAAGTACTACAGCGAGGCCTGGCTCACGGGACAGGGCATCGATCCGACGCCGTATTCTGTTCGGCTGGAACAGTTTCTGCTCACCGGTGAGCTCTCCCGTTGATGCATCGGTTCGATGCCGCCGGTTCCGCTACCAATACTGATGGCGCTTTCCGTCGGTGTCGGCGATGAAGACGACCGCGGCCGCGCCGGACAGGTCGGCGGGGGTGAGTGGGATGTGGCCGGGCACAATCGGTGTGCTCGTGCCGGTTGACGGGGAGAGTGCGGCGCGCAGGGCAGGCGCTGGGAAGAGGCTGCGGTGGGGTGTGGCTGCCGCCAGTGAGTGCTGGAGCGTGTTCGGGTCGGGGGCGGGGCTGGCGTCGGTTGCCACGAACAGGTAGCGGTCCGCCAGCGTCATATGGACGAGCGCACCGGCATTTCCCCAGCTCTTGGTGTCATCGTGGGCGGGGCTCAGGTGGGCGTTGTGGGCGAAGACCAGGGATGGGCCCCGGTGTTGCTCCTGGGCGACTATGGCGAGCAGGTTGCCGGCCATCATTTCGGCGCGGACGCTGAGGACGGTGTCGATGCGGTCGGGAGTATCGGTGGCCGTGGCGGCGTGGTAGCGGAGCAGGCCCTGGGCGGTGCGGGCGTAGGACACGGCTCGGTCGTAGGCGGCGGGGTCGGCGGGGCGCAGGCCGGGGGAGGCGCGGTGCAGTGCGCCGGCGAGGTCGTCGGCGAGGAGGCGGAGGGCGTGGGCTCGGGGGGAATTGCCGATGGATGCCGCCGGGTCGTACATGGCGGCCGGATTGGTCCAGTCGGCATCCTCACCGGCCAATTCGTCGAGTTTGCTTACTGATTCGGGACGCAGGGCGTCGGGCAGGCAGTCGGCGGCCCGGGCGAGGGCATGGCGTGGGCCGGGGGCGCCGGCGTATTCCACCGGGGCATCGAAGCCGTGGAAATGCACCCGATCCTCCGGCGCGCGGGCGGCATTGTGCGCGCGGAGCCATTCGACGAGTTCTCGATTGCCCGGCACCGCGCCGAAACCGTGGCTGAACCCGGTGGCGAGCACGGTGTCGATCTCGGTGGACGCGCCGCACACATAGCCGTCGACAATGGACGCGGCGAAGTAGTCGGTCTCCAGAACGATTGACCGGTAACCCCGTTCGACGAGGTGGCCGAGAACATCGTTGCGCAGCAACGGGAATGCGGCGATGCCGTGTGTCGGCTCGCCGAGCGCGAACAGGGCGGGCGGTTCGGTGTGGGTGGCGAGCAGGTCGTCGAGGGCGCGGCCCAGGCTTTCCGGGTCGTCGATCGGGCGGCCGATGGCCTGGAGTGCGGTGGCAGTTGACATGGAGACCCCTTCCAGAAGGAACTGCCTTCGACACTATCGTTGAAGGTTCGTGTGAAACTTGCCCGAGCGTGACCACGTATCAGGTGTCCGAACCCTCAAACGGAGGTGCGATCTGCGACCGATCGATCTCGCGCGGGAACACGGATTGTCCGCACAGGCCATCCGGAATTACGACGAGGCAGGCGTCCTCCCGCCCACCGAACGCAGCGAGACGGGCTACCGGCTCTACACACCCCTGCATGCCCAGGCCCTGCGCGCCTTCCTGGCGCTGCGCCGTGGCCACGGCCATCAGCCGGCCACCGACATCATGCGCGCGATCCACCGCCGCGACACCGAAGCCGCCTACCGGCTCATCGACGCCACCCACCTCGCCCTGCACACCGAACGCGCCACCCGAGCCGACGTCGCGAGGGCCCTGCACAGCCTGTCCACCCCGATCCCGCCGGATGCCTCGCGCAGGTCGCTGACCGTGGGCGAACTCGCCCGCCGCCTCGACCTGCACCCGGCGACCCTGCGCACCTGGGAAACCGAGGGCATCCTGCATCCCGAACGCGATCGCGCCACCGGCTACCGCCACTACGGCCCGGACTGCGTTCGCGACGCCGAGATCGCCCGCCAACTGCGCCGCGGCAACCACCGGCTGTCCCAGATCACCCAATTCCTCGACGCACTCCGAACCGCTGGCGGCACAGCAGCTCTGACCGTCTTCCTCGACGCCTGGCAAGAACGCCTGACCACCCGCAGCCGCGACCTCCTCACCGGCGCAGCCCAACTCGACGCCTACCTCGCTCTGCTCGATCAGCGCGACCCCGAGGCGATTCGGGATCGGTGATGGCCATGTTCCCGGGGGGACAGGGACTTTCGGCCGTAATGGAATCCCGCGGCACGCGGCATGCTCGACGGCAGCGATCGGAGCACGGGCACATCGTCCGGGGTAGAGCGGGAAGGAGGTGGTCGATCGGACGGATCCACAGCGGTGACCCCACGCCCCCGTTGACGCACCCTCGGTGTTATCAGGCGTCCGCTCAACGGGGGCATCCGCGCGTCTACCGAAACTGCCACCGCGGTTTCGGTTCCTCGATGAGCAGGCCCAGCACCCCGCACCCGTGCGGCTGAGCGCCGATGAGCACCCAGGTGGCGGTTCGGGGAGCGAGCGCCTCGGGTTTGCCGGAGCGTCAGGGGTGGAGGGGTCGCCGGCGCGGGACGACGCGGCGCCGGCTGATGCGCCAGCCGGAAGCGGTGCGGACGACGATGTCCTCGTAGGTGACACTGGCGGTGGTGCCGTCGGTCGCGACCGCGAGGCCCTTCGACAGAGCCCGCGCGGTATCGGAATCGGTCGGCGACACCACGATATTGGTGACGTGATGTCCCAGCGGGTTGCCGTCGCCCAGTTGGAGCGCCAGATCGCGCAGGGCGTCCCGGCCGGTGACCACGCCCGCGCCGTAGGCGGTCAGGTCGTAGGCGACGTCCTCGGTGAAGACCTCCCCGAAGCGGTCGAAGGCGCCGGCATCGCTGAGATGGCCGTGCAGGGCGAGCAATTCGTGAATGGCCAGCCGGTCGGCCGTGGAGATCGACATAGCACGCAGTGATACGCGGCCGCGGGCGCGATCGCCAGTTCTTTCGCGGATCAGGGCAGGGACAGCGACGCGGCGGTGAAGCGCCAAAGGCGTTCGGCGGCAAGGTCGACGGGTGGACGGGGGTGTACGCGCAACTGCTGGGCGATGCCGTGACGCAGGCCGCCGATGACATACGCGCCCCCGCTGTCGGGGTCGAGATCGGCGGGGATCTCGCCGGTGGCCTGCCCGCGGCGGATATTCGTGGCGGCCGCGTCGCCGAGATTGCGGATGTAGACGGCCTCGATCTCGGTGAGGCCCGGATCGGGCGCCGCGCGGTTGAGCAGCAGCGCCGCGAGCGGGTGCTCGAAGTGGAAGGCCACGAAACAGTGGGTGCGGGCGCGCTCGCGGGTGGCCCAGTCGCTGTCGGCCGGGAGCCGGTCGTCGGCGATGGCCCGGCTCAGGCCCTCGTAGAAGTCGTCCCAGATGGCCGCCAGCAGACCGACTTTGGAGCCGAAGTGGTGGTACAGCGCGCCGGTGCTCAGGCCGGTGCGGCGGGTCAGCGCGCTCAGCTCCAGGGTGCCGTTGGCGTGAACCAGTTCGTCGCGCGCGGCGTCGAGTAGTTGTTGACGTCCGATCGGTGCTCGTGCCACAGTCGAACAATAACAGAACTCAGTTATGTAAAGGATGGCGGGATGAGCGCGAAGGTGACATCGCTAGGCGATCTGGACGGCGATCTGGCCGGAACCTACCGGCGCACCGCGAGCAGCGGCGCGAGCGTGGATCCGGCGGTGGCCGAGGCCGATCTGGCCGCCGTCGAGCGGGACGGCTATGTGATCCTGCCCGACATGCTGACTCCGGCCGAACTCGACCGGATCCGGGAAAGTGTTGTGCCACTGCTGGATCGGATCGGCCGGAACAACTTCGAGGGGCACTCGACACAGCGCATCTACAGCGTGCTGAACAAGACTCGCGCCTGCGACCGCATCGCCGACCACCCGCGGGTGCTGGCCCTGCTGGACCGGCTGTTCCTGCCGAACTATCTGCTGTCCATGCTGCAGGTGATCAACATCCTGCCCGGCGAGCAGGCGCAGATGCTGCACACCGACGACGGCTTCTACCCGCTGCCGCGGCCGCGAAAGGGGTTGGGGGCGGCCACCATCTGGGCCATCGACGACTTCACCGCCGAGAACGGCGCGACCGACATCATTCCGGGCAGCCACCTGTGGGGCGACCGCCTGCCCGGGGAATCCGACCGCCGCGAACCAGTGGTGATGCCGGCGGGTAGCTGCGTATTCTTCGTCGGCACTCTCTGGCACGGTGGCGGTGCGAATCGCTCCGCGCATCCCCGCCTCGCGCTCACCGCCCAATACTGCGAACCGTGGCTGCGCCCGCAGGAAGCGTTCACGCTCTCCATGACCCGCGATACGGTCCGCGCGGTGTCCGAGGATATTCGCCGAATGCTCGGCTACAGCATTCATCCGCCGTTCATCGGACAGGTCGATGGCATGCACCCCAAGCGGCTCCTGGAACCCGGGGCACCCGCTCTGTAGTGCTCAGCTGGCCAGTTCCCGGGCCAGCTGGACGGCCGCTTTCATATCCGGCGCGTACCCCACCCGCCACTGCAGCCGATCGACCGGCGTCACCGAGACCCGATAGCGATTCTCGACCCGTTCGAACTTGACGATGACCCGCTCACTCAATGGGGCGTCGGGCTTCATGACTTGTCTCCTGACCCCTGTCAAAGCGTCCGGGACGACAGATGAGAATTCACGAGGTAAGAGCGGGGTAACTGCTTGCTATTCAATAACTGTAGGAAAATATGCGCCCGCTAGATACGGGCAAATGTCACATTCTGGACGCACTCTCCTGGCTGCCGCCGCGCCGCGGGCGCACCGGCGAGGTGGCCGCGGCGGCGGTCGTCGGGAGTGTCAGTTGGCGCGACGACGGCGAGGGGCGCCGTCGGTGCGCTGGGATGCGGTCCGGCCGGACGTGCCGCGCGTCCGCGGTTCGGCGGGGGCACCCTGCGGCGCATTGGCCGTGCCGCGGCGCTCGGTCCGGGCGCGGGTGCCCTGGTTCTCGTCGCGGGTGACGCCGGTACGCGGATTGTGGCCGTTCGAGGTGTTCGTGGCCGAGACGCGAGGCTTACCGCCGGCACGGCTTCCCGCGCGGCGGGTGGGCCTGCCGTCGGTGGCGGTGTCGGGCTTCCGGACCGCGGGGCGGTCGGGGGTGCGCGCATCGTCGGCGTGCTGGGAGCCCTGCCTGCGGCGGTTCCGAGGTGCGGTCTGCTTGGCGTCGGCCGCGGCCGGGCGGGTCCGCTTCTTGGGCTGGCGGGCTCCGCGTGCGGGGGAGGCGGCCGAGGTGTCCACGCGGTGCGGTGCGGCGGCCTCGGCCGCGGGGAGGGCGACCAGCGGGGCCACCTCGCCGATCAGCTGCGTGACCGCCGGGGATTCGGCGGTCACCGACTGCGGGGTGGCGGTGATCTTGGCCTTGCGCATGAGGGCGGCGAGGTCGGTGCGCTGGTCGGGCAGGACCAGGGTGATGACGTCGCCGTGGTTGCCGGCGCGGGCGGTGCGGCCGGAGCGGTGCAGGTAGGCCTTGTGCTCGGCGGGCGGATCCACGTGGACCACGAGTTCGACGCCGTCGACGTGGACGCCGCGGGCCGCGACATCGGTGGCGACCAGGACCTTGGCGGTGCCGGCGGCGAAGGCGGCGAGGTTGCGATCGCGGGCCGGCTGGGTGAGATTGCCGTGCAGGTCGACGGCGGGGATGCCGGCGGTGGTGAGCTGGCGGGCCAGCTTGCGGGCCTGATGTTTGGTGCGGGTGAACAGGATTCGGCGTTCGG
Source organism: Nocardia sp. NPDC059228 (assembly GCF_042754245.1). Taxonomy (NCBI): domain Bacteria; kingdom Bacillati; phylum Actinomycetota; class Actinomycetes; order Mycobacteriales; family Nocardiaceae; genus Nocardia; species Nocardia sp. NPDC059228. The sequence continues at coordinate 56,138 of NZ_JBHZAL010000024.1, forward strand.
ACCCGGAGGCCAGGCGGTGCACGACCGCGCGCTTGGCCTCCGTGGTCGGCACCTCGAACACGTGGTGGGTCATGGCGGCGACCGGCGAATTCGCTTCGTCCACAGCGTGTTTCACCGCATCGGGGAGGAACCGCTGGACCAGCTTGTTGACGCCGTTGTCCAGGGTGGCCGAGAACAGCAGGCGCTGACCGTCTTCGGGCGTCGCGGCCAGGATGCGGGTGACGCCGGGCAGGAAGCCCAGATCGGCCATGTGGTCGGCCTCGTCGATGATGGTGATCTCGACCGAGTCGAGGCTGATCAGGTCCTGCCGCATCAGATCCTCGAGGCGGCCCGGGCAGGCGATGACGATGTCCACGCCCCGCTTCAGCGCCTGTACCTGCCGATGCTGGGAGACACCGCCGAAGATGGTGGTCACCGACATGCGATAGGCGGCCGCGAGCGGCTCCAGGGTGGCCGCGATCTGGGTCGCCAGTTCCCGGGTCGGCGCGAGCACCAGCCCGGCCGGGTGATTCGGCGCACACCGCTGGGCGCGCTCGCCGAGGCGATCCACCATCGGAATGGAGAACGCCAGGGTCTTTCCGCTGCCGGTCCTTCCGCGCCCGAGCACATCGCGCCCGGCCAGTGAATCGGGCAGGGTGTCGGCCTGGATGGGGAAGGGCTCGGTGATGCCGGCGTTGGTGAGCGCACGGACCAGGGGGTCGCGGACGCCGAGCGCGGCAAAGGAGGCAGGGGCAGAAGTCATCGGTGTTGCAGTGCCTTTCAGGCATCGGGGTGTGCCCGAGCCGTGCTGCGGATCTCGGATCCGCGCCGGGGGCACAAAGGTGGCGAGATTGCCAGTGGGCAAAATCGATCGCCGTAAGGAAAGCTAAGCCGCGCAGTGGGGGCTGCTTGGAAGTTCGTAGCGATCTACGACGCTGATGTGACCGTGCGTTTGTCCGGGCCCGGCACATCCATGATCAACAACGTGTTCGCTGGGAGTCTACCCGGTATCGGAAGTGGCCCCGAACGCGGGGAGCGCGGGTAATTGGGGCAGGGGCCGGGCGTGCAGCCAGCTGTCCCAGAGTGATCGCAGTGACCTGGTGCTGTAATGCCCTGCCAGATCGGTGAATTCCTCGGTGGTGATCGAGGCGTGGCGGTACCGCGCGGTCCACTCGCGCAGCAGATCGAAGAAGACGGGATCACCGAGTGTGAGCCGCAACGCATGCAGTGTGAGCGCACCGCGCTTGTACACCCGGTCGTCGAACATGTGGTCCGGTCCGGGGTCGGCGAGCAGGAGGTCCTGCGGCAGTCGCGCCAGATTCCGGTGTGCGGTGCGCGCCAGCTGGTCCGCGCTCGGCCCGCCGGCCGCCTCCGACCAGATCCATTCCGCGTAACAGGCGAAGCCTTCGTGCAGCCAGATGTCGCGCCAGCGTGCGATGGTCAGGCTGTTGCCGAACCACTGGTGGGCCAGCTCGTGCGCGACCAGCCGCTCGTAGCCGCGCCGCCCGTCGCAGTGGTTCGCCCCGAAGACCGAAATACCCTGCGCCTCAATGGGAATCTCGAGTTCGTCATCGGTGACCACCACCGTGTACGCCTCGAACGGGTACGGCCCGAACTTCTCGGCGAAGACCTCCATCATGCGCGGCTGCCGCGCGAAGTCGTGCTCGAAGGCGGCGCGCAGCCGCGGCGGCAGCACCGCCTGCATGGGCACCGCGCCGCGCGGCGCGTCGACCCGCTGCTTGCGGTACTGGCCGATCTGGATGGTGGCCAGGTACGTGGACATCGGCTCGGGCTGCTCGTACACCCAGGTGGTCTGGCTGGCCTTGGTCTGCTTGCGCACCAGGGTGCCATTGGCCTGCGCGTAGTACGGCGAGTCGGTGGTGATCGAAATCCGGTAGCTGGCCTTGGAACTCGGGTGATCGTCACATGGGAACCAGGAGGCCGCGCCATTGGGCTGGCTGGCCACCAGCACGCCGTCGGTGAGCTCCTCCCACCCGACCTCGCCCCACGGGCCGCGCAGCGGCCGAGGCGGGCCCGCGTACTGCACGGTGAGCGCCAGCACCCCGCCCGCCGGAATCCGCTGCCGCGGCGTGATCACCAATTTGCCGCGCTGATGGGTGAATTTGGCGGGCTTGGCCCCGTTCACGAACACCTTGGACACCGCCAGCGCCTGAGACAGGTCCAGCGCGAACCGATCTCGCACGCCGGTGGTGACCGCGGTGATGTCGGCGCGCCCGGCCAGCCGGTTACTGGCGACCTTGTACACCAGCTCCAGCTCGTAGCGGGAGACCCGGTAGCCGCGATTCCCGTTCTGCGGCAGGTAATCGTCGATGGGCTGGTCGAGCCGGTCGGGCATCATCGACCGCCCTCCGGCCAGGGCGCGATGGGGTTGCCCCACCAGCGCGTGGACGGCGGCACGCTGTCGCCGCGCATGACCAGCGAGGCCGGTCCGATGGTCGCGCCCGCGCCGATCACGCTGGCGGGCAGGGCGACACAGTGCGGTCCGAGAGTGGCGCCCGCACCGAGGGTGACGGTGTCCACGGCCATGATGCGGTCGTGGAACAGATGGGTCTGCACCACGCAGCCGCGTTCCACGGTCGCGCCGTCACCGAGTGTCACCAGGTCAGCCTCCGGAAGCCAATAGGATTCGCACCATACCCCGCGGCCGATGGTGGCGCCGAGTCCACGCAACCAGACATTCAGCACGGGCGTACCGGTCGCGGCGCGCGCGAACCACGGTGCGGCGACATGCTCCACGAAGGTGTCGGCAACCTCGTTGCGCCACACGAACGAACTCCACAGCGGATGCTCCTCGGTGCGAATCCGGCCCACCAGCAGCCATTTCGCGAGCACCGAAGCCACGCCGGCCGCCGCGCCCGCCGCCAGCAGCACCACACCGCTGAGCAATGCGGCGGGCAGGTGGCCGAGGGTCTGGGCCAGCCAGGCCAGGGCGAACAACACGCCCAGGCCGATCGCGAAGGTCACGAACACCGGGATCAACCGGCAGGTCTCGACCACCGCGCGAGCCACGCGCAGCCGGAACGGCGGATCGAAGGTGCGTGCGGTGTCACCGGATTCGGCGGCGCGGCGCAGGCGGGTCGGCGGGCTGCCCAGCCACGACGAACCGGCCTTCGCCTTGGACGGCGCGGCCGACAGCACGGCGACCAGGCCGTTCTTGGGTACCCGCCGCCCGGGCGCGGTCATGCCGGAGTTGCCGAGGAAGGCGCGCTTGCCGACCTTGGCCTCGCCGATGCGCAGCCAGCCGCCGCCGAGTTCGTAACTGGCGACCATGGTGTCGTCGGCCAGGAACGCGCCGTCGGCGACCACGGTGAACTTCGGCAGCAGCAGGACCGTCGAAACCTCCACGCGCTTGCCGACCTTCGCGCCCAGCAGGCGCAGCCACACCGGAGTCAGCAGGCTGGCGTAGAGCGGGAACAGGAAGGTGCGCGCGGAATCCAGCAGCCGTTCGGTGGCCCACGCCTGCCAGCCCTGGCGGCTGCGCACGGGGTGGTGGCCCTCGGTCAGCCCGATGCCGAGCAGCCGCACGGCCACGATGGTGACCGCCGCGTACACGCCCAGCACCAGCAGCATGGCCACCGGCAGGACGGCGAAGGCACGCTCGAATCCGGCTGCCAGCGTCCGGGTGTCGCGAATCCACCAGGCGATCAGCAGACCCCCCGTGCCCAGCGCGAAGACCGGCACCGCGGCCAGCACCATGGAGGTGATGCCGAAGATCGCCACCCAGTGCGCGGCCCGTGCGGGCGTCTCGTCGGGCCAGCGATGCTGTGCCCGGCCGACTTTCACGGCGGGGGAGCCCGCCCACTCCTGTTCGGCCTTCACCTTGCCCGACACCGAGGAGCCGGGCGCGATCTCGGCATTGCGTCCGATCCTGGTGCCGGGCAGCAGGATCGAGCGGGCGCCGACCACCGCGCCCGGCCCGATCTCGATCGGGCCGATGTGCACGAGATCGCCGTCGATCCAGAAGCCGGACAGGTCCACCTCGGGTTCGACGCTGCAGCCGTCACCCAGCTCCAGCATGCCGGTGACCGGCGGCAGCGTGTGCAGGTCGACGCCCCGGCCCACCTTCGCGCCCAGCGCCCGAGCGAACGGCACCATCCACGGTGCGCCCGACAGGTTCTCGGCGCCGCTGGCCTCGGACAGTCGCACGGCCGTCCACAGCCGCAGGTGCACCTGCCCGCCACGGGGGTAGGTGCCCGCGCGCACGCCGCGCAGCAGCAGCCGGGAACCGGCCACGCACAGCGCCATCCGCCCGGGCGGGGAGATGAAGAGCAGGAACGCCACCAGCATCCACCACCACGACAGGTGCGGCAGCCACGGCAGCGACCCCGACCAGGCGGCGACATTGCCGACGATCGCCAGCCAGGTCAGCCATTGCAGACCGGTCAGGGTGGTGAGCGGAATCGTCGCCAGCACCTGGAACAGCTGCGCCGACCGGGGTACCGGCCGGACCAGTCGCTCCTCGACCGCCGCGGTCGGGGCGAAGCCGTCGAGCAGGGCGGCCAGGGCGCCCAGCCGCGGATGGTCGTAGAGGTCCGCGACGGCGATGCGCGGCTGCCGTTCCCGCAGCGCCGTCACCAGCTGGGCGGCCGCCAGCGAGCCGCCGCCCAGATCGAAGAAGTCGGCGTCCGGGTCGGTGACCTCCGCGCCGAGAATCGAATCCCACAGTCCCGCGACCCACCGCTCGGTCTCCGACAGACCGCTCTCGGGAGTGGCGGCGATGGCCTTGGGCAGCGGCCAGGGCAGCGCGTCGCGGTCGACCTTGCCGGAGGTACGGGCGGGCAGTTCCCCGACCACGGCCAGTCGCGGCACCAGCGGGGCCGGAAGCTGTTCGGCGAGAATGGTTCTCGCGGCGGTGAGGTCGTAATCGGCGCCGGGTCCGGTCAGGTAGCCGACCAGGATCTTGTTGCCCGCCTTGGTGGTCCGGATCGCGGCCGCCGCGCCCGTCACACCCGGCAGATGCTGCAGCGCGTTGTCGATCTCGCCGAGCTCGATGCGGCGGCCACCCAGTTTGATCTGATCATCGGCCCGGCCCAGGAAGACCAGTCCCTCGCGATCGTTGCGCACCAGATCGCCACTGCGGTAGGCGCGCTCCCAGCCGACCGACGGCAGCGGCGCGTACTTCTCGGCATCCTTGGCCGGGTCGAGATAGCGCGCCAGCCCGACGCCGCCGATGACCAGCTCACCGGATTCGCCCTCGCCCACCGGATCTCCGGCCGCGTCGACGACGGTCAGGTCCCAGCCGTCCAGCGGCAGCCCGATCCGGATGGGGAAGCCGCCGTCCAGCAGCGCGGCGCAGGCCACCACGGTGGCCTCGGTGGGGCCGTAGGTATTCCACACCTCACGCTCGGAATCCTGGTTGCCGGCAAGCCGTTCGGCCAGCTCGGGCGGCACCGCCTCACCGCCGAAGATGAGCAGTCGCACGGGTTCGAGCGCCTCGGCCGGCCAGGTGGCCGCCAGCGTGGGCACGGTCGAGACGATGCTGATCTCCCGGCGGACCAGCCACGGCCCCAGATCGGCGCCGGTCCGCACCAGCGCGCGCGGCGCCGGGACCAGGCAGGCCCCGTGCCGCCACGCCAGCCACATCTCCTCGCACGAGGCGTCGAAGGCGACCGACAGTCCGGCCAGCACCCGATCCCCGGGCCCGATCGGCGCGTCCTGGAGGAACAGCCGCGCCTCGGCATCGACGAACGCCGCGGCATTGCGATGGGTCACCGCAACACCTTTCGGTGTGCCGGTGGAGCCGGAGGTGAAGATGATCCACGCGTCGTCGGCGGGCGTCGGCACGGCCGTCGACGTCACCCGGTCGCCGGATTCCCTTGCCACTCCGGTGGATTCGATCCCGGCCGCGGTCACGATGGCCGAGACCCGGGCCTCCCCGAACACCAGCCGCGCGCGTTCGTCGGGATCATCGGCGTCCACCGGCACGTACGCGGCTCCGGCGTGCAGGACCGCCAGGATCGTGATGTACAGCCCGCGCGTGCCGGACGGCATCCGCACCCCGACCCGGTCGCCCGCCCGCACCCCGGCCGCGGCCAGGCGCTCGACCTCGAGCGCGATCTCCGCGAGCAGCTCCGCGTATCCGAGTTCCACCTCACCGTCGTCGAGGGCGGGTGCGTCGGGGTACGCCGCGGCGGTGGCGGCGAGAATATCGACCAGTGTGCGGGCCGGCGGTGCGAGGGCGGCCCGCAGCATCGGGGTCGCGACTATCTCGGTATCGGCCTGCTGTTGCGGCATTAGGTGCTGCCCACCTCTCGTGGAACCATCCGGCGCTTGTGCGTTGGTTGTTTCATACGAGAGTTACCGACAGGCAAACTGTGAGGCGGCCATTGGTCCACGGTACCGGTATGTCCTGGTCGTCCCGTGTTCACCTGGCTGCTACACGTGGATTCACCGGGCGGCTAGGCGTGGTACTGGGCGAAGAACTGCCAGATCACGTCGGTGGCGTCGAACTGGTGGGTGACCTTGCCGACAATCACCTGCGGCAGGTATTGCGGGCCGTCCGGCCAGGTGTGGCCGCCCTCGGCGATCGAATAGAGCTCGACCTCGGCGCCGTTCGCGCAGTCGGAGGACTGGACGGTCACGGTGGTGCCGTCGTCGGTGCGCTGCGGGAGCGTCGTCGTGGTGGCCGCGCCGCAGGAGTTCTTCTCCCGCCACAGCTGCTGGGTGGCGTCGACCGAGAGCACCGGGCTCGAGCCCGCGCCGTGGTGGCCGGAGGTGACGCGCACGACACCGCCGCCATAGGGGACGATCGGGTCGGAGGTGCCATGGATCTCCAGGACCGGCAGAGAATGGGTTGGGGTGCAAGCGGATACGTCGGCCTGCGGGAGCGGGCCCGCCACCGGGGCGATGGCCGCCAGCTTCCCGGACAGGCGGCAGCCGAGGTCCTCGGTGAACATGCCGCCATTGGACATGCCGGTGGCGTAGACGCGGGTGGGGTCCACGGAGTCGTTCGCGATGATCCGGTCGATCACGGCCGCAACGAAACCCACGTCGTCGATATTCGCGGCGCTGGCATTGGTGTCGTCGCCACGGCCGTCGTTCCAGGACTTCTCGTAGCCGTTCGGGTAGACGGCGATGAAACCATCGGCGTCGGAGGCCTTGTCGAAGCCGAACGAACCGGCCATGTTCTCGGCATTGCCGCCGCCACCGTGGAAGGCGAGCACGGCCGGCAGCAGGCCCTGCGGGCGGTTGGCGGGGTAGTGGACGATGTATTGCCGCTGCAGTCCACCGTATTCGAGGGTGACGGTGGTGTCGCCGGCGGCGCGGGCCTGCGGGTGCCCGCACCCGGCGGCCATGAAGGCGGTGGACAGCAGGATCGCTGCGGCGAATCTCGGTGCGTTCACGCGAGTGATCGTAGAGAGCCGGCCTGAAGCTGAGCTGAAGCTTTGTGTCAGCTGTGAGCCCGGATGGCGGCCAGTGCCGCGGCGGCGACTTCGCGTGGGGGAGCGCCGATTTCGATGCTGAGAATATGCTCGTCGGGACCCGGCGCCTCCAGGGTGCCGAGCTGGGAATCGAGCAGGCCCGGCGGCATGAAATGGTCCATGCGCGCGGTGAGGCGGCGCTGCAACTCGTCCCGGGATCCCGTGAGATGCACGAAGGTCAGCACCGCGCCGGGGTGTCCGGCGAGGCTGCGGCGCAGCACGTCCCGGTAGGAACGCTTCAAGGCCGAGCAGGTCACGACGGCCGAGCGGCCCGCCGTGAACTCGTCGGACATCCAGGCCGCGATGGCCTCCAGCCACGGCTCCCGATCGGCGTCGGTGAGGGCGTGGCCCGCGGCCATCTTCGCGATATTGGCGGGCGGATGCAGGTCGTCGCCTTCCAGGAGATCCCAGCCCAGGCTGCTGACCAGCATGCCCGCGACCGTGGATTTCCCGGATCCGGAGACGCCCATGAGCACCACGATCTGCGGTCGCGCGGGGGTTGCCATCGCTGCTCCTAGACGACCGCGCTCAGGGCGAGCACGCCCGCCAGCCCGGCCAGTGAGATCACGCATTCCATCAGGCTCCACGACTTCAGCGTCTGCACGACGTCCAGGCGCAGATACTCCTTGACCATCCAGAACCCGGCGTCGTTGACGTGCGACAGGAACAGCGAGCCCGAGCCGATCGCCAGCACCATGAGTGACACGTGGGAGGTGGTGAGCCCGGCCGCGACCGGAGCGAGAATGCCCGACGCCGTCACCGTCGCGACGGTGGCCGACCCGGTGGCGACCCGGATCAGCGCGGCCACGAACCAGGCCAGCAGCAGCACCGGCAGGCTGCTGTCGCGAATCGCGTCGGCAATGGTGCCGGCGATGCCGGTGTCGACCAGCACCTGTTTGAAGCCACCGCCCGCGCCGACGATCAGCAGAATGCCCGCGACCGGCGGCAGCGCGCTGTTCATGGTGTCGGCCAGGGCGTCCCGCGTCATGCGGCCGCCACGGCCGAGCACGATCATGCCCACGATCAGCGCGATACCCAGTGCGACGACCGGCGTGCCGAGCACATCCAGGACCTTCTTCACCTGGGATCCGGACTTCGGCGACACCACGTCGAAGACCGCGCTGCCCAGCATCAGCACGACCGGCAGCAGGATGGCCGCCAGCGTGGCGGTGAAGCTCGGCCGCGGCCCCTTCTCCGCAGCGGGCTGCTCGGCGGGCTCACCGGTCGAGAACAGTTCCGGGACCGGCACATTCACCCAGCGCGCGGCCAGCTTCCCGAACAGCGGCCCCGCGATGATCACCGTCGGCACCGCGACCAGCACACCCAGGCCCAGCGTCAGTCCGAGATCGGCTTTCAGCGCCGCCACCGCGACCAGCGGACCCGGGTGCGGCGGCACCAGCCCGTGCATGGCCGACAGGCCCGCCAGCGCCGGAATCGCCACCGCCATCAGGGGAAGTCGCGACCGGTTGGCGACCAGCAGGATGACCGGCATCAGCAACACCACGCCGATCTCGAAGAACATGGGCAGGCCGATGATCGCGCCCACCAGGCCCATCACCCATGGCAGCGCCCGCGGCCCGGCCCGGTTCACCAGGGTGTCGACCACCTGATCCGCGCCGCCGGAATCGGCGAGCAGCTTGCCGAACATGGCGCCGAAGCCGATCAGGATGCCGACGCTGCCCATGGTCGAGCCGAAGCCCTTGACGAAGGAGGCCACGGTGTCGGCCGCGCCCAGCCGGGCGACGAGCCCGACCGCGACCGCGCCGATGGCCAGCGCCAGGAACGGATGCATTTTCAGCCAGGTGATCAGGCCGACGATGAGCGCGACACCGAGCACGGCCGCGGTGATGAGCTGGGCGCTGCCGGTGTGCCGGGTGGCCGCGTCGGCCAGGTTCGCGACAGCGAGGGGTTCGAGGTTGGGCATGACGCTTCTTCGAGTCGAGGTGGAGTGATCCAGGGCACAGAGCCCAATATGGAGGACTATATCAAGCAGTTCCGCAAATAAGTACTACGTATTCTTCTTTGGATGCCGATAGATATGCCTCGGATGTGTGACACTGAAGCCATGGTCGACCGCGCCGAGTCCTTGCCCCTGCACGAGTCGGTGCTGGATCGGCTCGGTGCCGACATCGCCTCCGGTGGCATCGCGCCCGGCACGCGCATCTCCTCCGACGAGATCGCCACCCGCTTCGACGTCTCCCGCACCGTCGCCCGCGAGGTCGTGCGCGTGCTGGAATCCCTGGGCATGGTCAGCATCCGCCGGCGCGCGGGCATCACCGTCCTGGACCCCGCGCACTGGCATGCGCTGGACCCCAAGCTGATCCGCTGGCAACTCGCCGGCCCCCACCGCTTCGCCCAGCTGGCGTGGCTGGCCGAACTCCGTTCCGGCATCGAACCACTGGCCGCGCGCGGGGCCGCCGCGCACGCGACGCCGGAGCAGTGCGCGGCCCTGACCGCGGCGGTCATGGGTATGTCGGCCACGGCCCGCGCCGCCAACACCGCCGCCTATCTCGACCACGACATCGCCTTCCACGCCACCCTGCTGGCCGCGTCCGGCAATCCGCTGCTACAGGTCTTCGCCCCGATCATTCGCGAAGTCCTCACCGGCAGAACCGAACACGAGCTCATGCCGGCGCAGGCCAATCCGCAGGCCCTGCAGCTGCACGCCGCCGTCGCCGCGGCGATCCAGTCCGGTGACGGCCCCGGCGCCGAATCCGCCATGCGCGAGATCGTGTCCGAATCCGCCACCGCGATCGCCTGCCTGCGGCCGGCGACGTCCGAATAGCGCTGCGGCCAGGGCACAGCGCTCGCGCAGGGCGTACAGCGCTCGCTCAGGGCACGATCAGATACCACTCCGCCCACGGGCCCTGCAGCGGCCAGCTGTTGGCGAACAGCTTGGCCAGTCCCATCCCGACCCACAGGTCGACCGTCTGGGTCTCGCCCGGACCAGCGCCGGTGCGGACATACACATCCCGCGAGCCGCCGCCCGCGGACCCCAGCCAGCCCAGCACGATGTGATTGCCGCACGGCCCACCCAGATACCCCAGCGGTGTCACGTGCGCGGTCACATGGCCGGGCATGCCGTGCGCGGCCTCCAGGCCCACCGCGATCTGTCCCGCACAGAAATTCGCGTCCCCGAAGGTGAACACCGTGGTGCCGAAGGGCGCCCACTGCGGCAGCCAATCCGCCTGCGCCGGGGCCGCGCCCACGCCGCCGATGCCCAACGCGAGCCCGGCGGCCGCGATCACCCCCGCCAGCATCCGTACAGTCCTCATCATCGGATGTCCTTCCGGCCGGCCGAATTCCACGACCGCACAGCCCGGCTCCTGCCATCCGGCCCGAGACGACCCCCGGCGACTCGCCCCGTTGCGCGCGGAAGCCGTTCCCCTCCAGCGTATCCAACCCGCACACCCCGTTCACCCCCGTTTCGTGCCGGATGCCGGGCCGCGGAACCGGGTGGGGCGGGGCGGCGGACTCGGCCCCGGGTGCCCGGTATTGTCTGCGGTGCACGTGGATCGGGAGGATTTGGTTGGCTGAGCAGCTCCGGACCGGCGTGGTCTTCGCCGGATATCGGGTCGAGCGACTACTGGGTGCCGGTGGGATGGGCGAGGTGTATCTGGCCCACGATCGGGACCTACCCAGGTTCGTCGCATTGAAGCTGCTCAATCGCGTGGCCAGCGATGACGACGAGACCCGGCAGCGTTTCCTGCGGGAGGCGAACATCATTGCCCGGCTGTCGCATCCGAACATCGTCACCATCTACGCTCGCGGCGAGGAACAGGGACAGCTGTGGCTGGCCATGGCCTACGTCGACGGCTCCGATCTCGCCGCGGAACTGCTGGACGGGCCCCTGGAGCCCGCCCGCGCCGCCGCCATCACCGCCGACCTGGCACGCGCCCTGGACTATGCCCACGAGGCGGGCGTGCTGCACCGCGACGTCAAGCCCGCCAATGTGCTGCTGACCGCCCAGCCGCGAGAGTGGGCGCTGCTCACCGACTTCGGCATCGCCGAGTCCCGGCACGAGGTGCGCGGCATCACCGAGAACGGTGAGGTGGTGGCCAGTTTCCAGTACACCGCGCCGGAGCGTTTCAGTGGCGAGGCCCGGGTCGACCGTCGCGCCGACGTCTACTCCCTCGGCTGCACGCTGTTCGAAATGCTCACCGGCGCACCGCCGTTCGCCGACACGGATCTGCCGCGGCTGATCTACCGGCACGTCCGGGCGCCGGTGCCCTCGGTGCGGGAACGGAATCCGGCGCTGCCCGCCGCCCTGGATCCGGTGCTGGCCCGGGCGATGGCGAAGAATCCCCGGGCCCGCTTCGCCACCTGCACCGAACTGTCGGTCGCGGTGAGCGAGGCGATCGAGGGCGCGCGGCCTCGGACACCGGCGCCGCCGCCTCGGGAGACGCACAGCCACAAGGCGACTCCATCGTCGCGCCAGTGGACGCGCTCGCGCACCCTGCTGGTGTTCCTGGCCGTGGCGCTGCTGGCCGGAGCGGCGGTCGCCGCCGTCGGAATCCTGACCACGCTCGCCGACTCCAGCCCGCGCAGTGCGGCCGGGGCCCCGACCAGCTCCACGGCGGCAGCACCCACCCGCCGCAGCACGAGCGTCGTCCCCACCTCGATCACCACCTCCGCGGGCGCGGCCGCGGCCGCCGACGGCTGCCAGTCCCGCCGCACCCCCGACGGGGTGACCGGCACCGATCCCGGCGGCATCGCCAGCGGCCCCGATGCCGTCCTCGCCTTCGAGTACGCCTACTACGTGCTCCGCTCCGGCAGCGTCGCACGGGAATTCGTGGCCGAGGACGCGGCGAATGTCGCGGACGCCGCCAAGATCCAGAGCGGCATCGACTCGCTGCCCATCGGCACCCGCTACTGCGTGCAGGTCAGCCGGATCGCCGCCGCCGACGACGACCACTGGGCGGTGAAGGTCGCCCAGCAGCGTCCCGGCGAACTGCAGGACGTCTTCACCCAGACAGTCACCACCCGCACCGTCGGCAGCCGCACGCTCATCACCTCGATTGTCGAGGAGTAGGACCGGTGGTTGCCGTTTCACAAAAGGGGTGGGTGTGCTGCGAGGCTGCTAGGGTTCGAAGCGTTGACTCGACGGGGACGACCCGGTGGGTCCGGTGAAAGTCGTTCGTCGGTAGGGAGTTTCGGACTTGGAGTCGACAGGATCGTGGGGCGTGGTCTCGGGAGCTGGGGGATGCCCGGTGCGCGGAGGATCGCCGGTCGGAGTGGCAGAGCCCCGGATGCTGTTGGGAACACCGGAATTCGCGGCCGATCCGCATCGCGCCTATCGCGAGATGCGTCGGAAGCACGGCTCCATGGTGCCCATCGAGCTGGCGCCCGGCGTGCCCGCGACGCTGGTGGTGAGCTATCGGACCGCGCTGCGAATCCTCAATGATCCCGAGCACTTTCCGGCCGATCCGCGGGTCTGGCAGGAGGGCATCCCCGAGGATTCGCCCATCCGGCCGATGATGCAGTGGTACCCCAACGCGCTGCGCAACGCGGGCGCCGAGCACACCCGCTACCGGCAGGCCTACACCGCCGGTATCGACGGGATCGACCTGCACGCCGTGCATTCCACGGTCGAGGAGATCGCGGGCCGGCTCATCGCGGGCCTGGCCGTCGAGGGCGGCGCGGACCTGGTGTCGCAGTATGCGCTGCCACTGGTGTTCGAGGTGCTCAACCAATTGGTCGGCTGCCCAGCGGATATCGGCCAGCGGGTCGCCACCGGCATGGCCGCGCTGTTCGACACCGTCAATGCCGCGTGGGGCATGCAGACCCTGGCCGAGGCGCTCATGGAGCTCATCGCCATGCGCCGCGCCGAGCCCGGCGACGACGTCACCTCGCGCATGGCCCATCACTCGTCCGCGCTGAACGACGAGGAGATGCTGTACCAGCTGGTCAGCTTCTACGGCGCGGGCCTCGAGCCCATGCAGAACCTGATCAGTAACACCCTGCTGCTCATGCTCACCGACGACCGTTTCGGCGGAGACATGCTGGGCGGCAGCCTATCCACCCGCGACGCGCTCGACGAGGTGCTCTTCAACGACCCGCCGATGGCCAACTTCTCCATCAGCTATCCGCGTCAGCCCATCCTCATCGACACCACCTGGCTGCCCGCCCATCAGCCGGTCCTGATCAGCCTCGCCGCCTGCAACAACGATCCCGAGATCGCGGGCGGCGACCGCACCGGCAACCGGTCGCACCTGGCCTGGAGCGCGGGCCCGCACGCCTGCCCCGCCCGATCGGTGGCCTACCTGGTCGCGCAGACCGCCATCGACCAGTTGCTGGACGCGGTGCCGGACCTGACGTTGGCCGTCCCGAAACACGACATCTCCTGGCGACCCGGCCCGTTCCACCGCGCCATGGTGGCACTGCCGGTCGAATTCCCGATCAGTCCCGCGCTGCGCGCGGTGTAAGGAGCGCTCCATGTCCCAGAGCCCGATCGTGCTGGATGTCACCGGCACCGACATCCAGGGCGAATCCGCCCGGATTCGCGAGCAGGGCCCGATCACGCTGGTCGAGCTGCCCGGCGGCGTGACGGCGTGGTCGGTCACCGACCAGGCCGTGCTCAAGACCCTGCTGGCCGATGCCCGCGTCTCCAAGGATCCGCGCCAGCACTGGTCCGCGTTCATCAACGGCGAGATCACCGAGGCCTGGCCGCTGCTGCCCTGGGTGGCCGTGGAGAACATGTTCACCGCCTACGGCGCCGACCACCGCCGGCTGCGAAAGCTGGTGTCCCCGGCCTTCACCCACCGTCGCACCACCGCCATGCGCGAGCGCATCGTGGCCATCGTCGCCGAGCTGCTCGACGAGCTGGCCGCGCTCCCGGCGGGCTCGGTCGCCGACCTGCGCTCGCTCTACGCCTACCCGGTGCCGATCCGCGTGATCAGCGGCCTCATGGGGGTGCCCGAGCACCTCGACGCCGCCATCCACAAGTGCGTCGACGGCTTCTTCGACGGGTCCCTGTCCGCCGAGGAGTCCATGGCCAACTTCCTCGAAATGTACGAGCGCGTGGGCGAACTCGTCGCCTACCGCCGCGACAACCCGGGCGACGACATCACCAGCGCCATGATCGCCGCCCGCGACGACGAGGACGGCTCGCAGCTGGCCGACAAGGAACTCGTCGAAACCCTCATGCTCGTCATCAATGCCGGGCACGAGACCACCGTGAACCTGCTCGACCAGGCCATCGTCGCCCTGCTCACCCACCCGGAGCAGCTGGCCGCGGTCGTCGCCGAGCAGGCGTCGTGGAACGACGTCATCGAGGAGACCCTGCGGTTCCAGTCGCCGGTGGCGCACCTGCCGCTGCGATACGCGGTGGAGGACATCGAGATCGACGGCTTCACCATCCCCAAGGGCGAGGCCATTCTGGCCTCCTACGCGGGCGCCAGCCGCGACCCGCGGATCCACGGTGCGACCGCCGACAGCTTCGACATCCACCGCGACACCAAGGACCAGCACGTCGCCTTCGGCTACGGCGCCCACCACTGCCTGGGCGCCCCGCTGGCCCGGCTGGAGGCCGCCATCGCGCTGCCCGCCCTGTTCGAGCGCTTCCCGAACCTCCGGCTGGCCACGGACGCAACGGAATTGACCCCGCTGGGCAGCTTCATCTCCAACGGGCACACCAGCCTGCCGGTGCGGCTGGGCGGCGAGTAGTCACGACCGTTCGCGGGCCGGGTTCGCGCCCGGCCCGCGAGCGCGGCTCCGCGGCGGGGCTCGACACCGGCTCGGCCTCGGGCTTCGAGAGGAATCAGCCCGCGGCGATGGGCGGCCGTACGGTGCCGAATCCGGTGGCCTGCTCGAAGGCGTGCCCGACCTCCAGAACCAGGCGGTCGGCGCGATGCGGTCCGACGATCTGCAACCCCACCGGCAGCCATGCCGTGGTGAATCCGGCGGGCACCGACAGGGCCGGACATCCGGTGGCGCTGATGAAATACGCCGACCGCATCCAATCCAGATAGGTGTACATCGGCTCGCCGTCCACCGTGTCCGGATACTCCAGCTCCACATCGAACGGCGGTACCTGGCTCACCGGCAGCAGCAGCACGTCATAGCGTTCGAAGAACTCCCGCATCCGATGGAACAGCATCGTGTGCAGCACTTCGGCTTCGGCGATGTCGCGCCCGCTCAGCGCCAGCCCCTGCTCGATGTTCCACACCAGCGACGGCTTGACCCGATCCCGGTCCGCCAGTATCGGTTCCAGCGCCAGCGCGAACAGCCACGCGCGCAGCGTCCGGAAAACCTGTTCTGCCCCCGACAGATCCGGGCAGTCCTCGGTCACGACCGCACCGAGTTCGGCGAACACCCGGACCGCGGGTTCGAGCACGTCCCGCACCGCCCGATCGACCGGCACCGCGCCGCCCAGATCCGGCGACCACGCCACCCGCAGCCCGCGCAGATCCCGGTCCAGGGATCCGGTGAAGATCGAGCCGGGTTCGGCGATCGCGATGGGACTGCGCGGATCCGGGCCCGCCAGCACCGACAGCAGCAGCGCCGCATCGGCCACCGTGCGCGCCATCGGCCCCTGCACCGTCAGCGTCCCCCATGCGTACGGATCCGGCCAGGTCGGCACCCGGCCCGGCGACGGTCGGAAGCCCACCACATTGCAGAACGAGGCCGGATTGCGCAGCGACCCGCCCATATCGCTGCCGTCGGCCAGCGGCTGCAGACCGCACGCCAGCGCGGCCGCGGCGCCACCGCTGCTGCCGCCCGCCGACTTGCCGAGATCGTAGGGATTGCGGGTGGCGCCGAAGATCGGATTCACGGTGTGCGAGCCGGCTCCGAACTCCGGCACATTGGTCTTGCCCACGGTGATGACCCCGGCCGCGTGCAGCCGCTCGACCAGCAGCTCGTCGCGCTCGGGGATCTGCTGCGCCAGCAGCGGGCTGCCGTAGGTGGTGCGGATGCCCGCGGTGTCGTGGGTGTCCTTGTGCGCCATCGGAATTCCGTGCAGGGGACCGGGTTCGGCCCCGGCGGCCACCCGCTGGTCGGCGGCGCGGGCGGCGTCGAGCGCCTGCTCGCCGACCAGGGTGACGATGGCATTGACCTTGGGATTGATCCGCTCGATCCGATCCAGGTGGGCGCGTACCACCTCCACGGCCGAGATCTGGCGGGTGCGCAGCCAGCCGGCCAGCTCCCGCGCGGACGCGTAACAGATGTCGGAATCCACCGGCGCTCCTCATGATCCGGATGCGATTGCCTCGGCTCCCATAGTGACGCCCGCAGCCCGAATCCTCGACCCCTGTCGTGCACCCGGATGCCCGGCTCGATGGCTGCCGCGTGGTCGCGGGGTGGATGCGGGACCCGCGTGCGGTGTGGTTCTCCCGCTTCCCGGGGGCCGGGGGTTGGACGACGAAGCTTCGGCGCGATACTGGCTGTGCTCTTTCCGCGTGTGTTCAGTGATCCAGATCCGTCACACAGGAGGAACGAAACATGGTCATCATTCGGAACCATCACCGCTCCACCGTCACCGCCGCTGCCGTCGCGGCCCTGGGCGCGGGGGTGCTGCTCGCCGCGGCGCCCGCGCTGGCCGCCAACTCCATCACGGTCGAATCGGCGGGAGCCTCGTCGATCGGCATCGACTACATGTGCGAGGCGTCCGCGGGCGTCGCCGGCATCCTGGCCATGGTCGGCGATCCGAACGCGGACCGGCCGGCCGCCACCGGCCAGCAGGACTCGTTCACCTGCGACGGCTCCCAGCACGCCGCGACCATCGCGCTCACCCCGGTGACGGGGGAGACGCCGCTGGTAGCGGGCGCCCCCGTGCAGGTCCGGGTCGCGCTGGTCGATCAGAGCCAGACCGTCGTCTCCGGGACTGCGAGGTTGCTCACCCTCGGCTGAGCCTTCGGTGCGCAAGCTGTTTTCTGCCCGACAACATTCGGAAACCTGCCGTTAGAAAGCGGCTGCCAGACTCGCCGCCGCGCGCCCGATGAGCATCCCGTCGGGCCGCGGACGGCCGTCGCCGTCGGAGCAGAACAGTCGCCAGGTCAAGCGCGCCGGCGGCACGCGAGAACCAGGACCCCGGACGTGCGATACCGCTCGATGATTTGCAGCATGGCAGTAATGGCTGCGGCGGGGCTCGTCTCGCTGTCCTCGACACCCTTCGATCCGGTGGCGCGTGCCCAACCGGATGTGATGGCGCCCGCCGGTCCGGGGACCGGACCGGCGGCGCCGGACGGTTCGGCCATTGTCGGCAGCCGGCGCGTCGACGATCGGCACCTCGAACTCACCGTGCACTCCGCCGCCATGAACCTCGACTTTCCGGTGGATGTGCAGTTGCCGGCCGACCGGTCCGCACCCCGCCCAGTGCTCTACATGCTCAGCGGCGGCAGCGGCGGCAAGGGCGCGGCCTCCTGGGATCGCCGCACCAATGCCTTCGACTTCCTGGCCGACAAGGACGTCAATGTCGTGCAGCCCATCGGCGGCGCGGCGTCCTATTACGCCGATTGGCGGCAGCCGGATCCGCGGCTGGGCGTCATGAAGTGGTCGACCTACCTCACCGAGGAGCTGCCCCCGCTCATCGATGCCGCGCTGGGCACCAATGGCGTGAACGGTCTTGTCGGAGTATCGATGTCGGGGACGTCGGTCCTGCAGTTGCCGATCGCCAAACCCGGCCTGTACCGCTCGGTGGCGGCCTTCAGCGGCTGCGCGCGGATCGCCGATCCGGTGGGCGAGATGTATGTCCGGATCACGGTCGGGTTCGGCGGCGGCGACGCGGGCAATATGTACGGCCCGTCCGGCGACCCGATGTGGGCGGCCAACGACCCCTATCTGCACGCCGAGGCACTGCGCGGGCTCGACCTGTACCTGTCCAGCGGCAATGGCATGCCCGGGCCGCACGACAAGGCCGGGGACCGCCACTTCGCCGGTGCCGGAGACAGTCTCGCGAACCAGATCCTGGTGGGCGGCATTCTCGAGGCCGCTGTCGACCAGTGCACGCACGCCATGGCCGACCGGCTCGCCGACCTGGGCATCCCGGCCACCGTGGAACTGCACCCCTACGGCACCCACTCCTGGGGTTACTGGGACGACGAGCTGCCCGCTTCCTGGCCGGTGCTGGCCCACGGGCTCGGGTTGTAGCGCGAGCCGGTCAATTCTGTTCCGGCGGTAGCTGTTCCAGCGCCCATCGGGCCCAGTCCCGGTTCATGGCGGTGGCCCGGGCGCCGTATTCCAGCGCGAGGTGGCCGTATTGTGACAGGTTGCTGTCGGTCCAGTCGATGTTCTGCTCGAGTTCGCCCAGTTCGGCGTGGGCGTGTTCGGCGCGTTCCGCGATGCCGGCCAGGTAGGCGCGGGCCTGTTCGGGTGGCAGTATGCCGAGGAAGAACACGCGCAACAGCGTGTCATTGCGCGTCACCTGTTTCGGCCGGGTGCTGGTGAGCCAGGTGCGCAGGTCGTCGAGCCCGGCGTCGGTGATGGTGTATTCCTTGCGGCCGCGCGGGCCCTCGTCGCTGACGGCGATGAATCCGGTGTCGGCGAGTTTGGTGAGCTCGGTGTAGATCTGGCTCTGTGTCGCGGGCCAGACATTGGCCAGCGAGTGCTTGAAGGTCCGCAGCAGGTCGTAGCCGCTGGCGGGACCGTCGGACAGCAGCCCGAGCAGGGCGTACCGGAGACTCATGCGCTCATCTTACATTCCAGTATTGACATGTCGAGAATGGAGGCCCAAGCTTGGACATGTCAGAACTGGAATGTCGCGACGTCGAGGAGCCCGCTCCTTCGGCAGGCAGGTATCGAACATGACCACACCTCCCCACCTCACCGGCAACTACGCGCCCGTCGCCGACGAGCTCACCACCCTCGACCTGCCCTGCACCGGAACGATTCCCGAGGAACTCACCGGCTGGTACCTGCGCAACGGGCCCAACCCGCACGCGGCGGCCTCCAAACACTGGTTCCTCGGCGACGGCATGGTGCACGGCGTGCGGATCGAAGGCGGGCGCGCGGTCTCCTATCGCAATCGGTGGGTGCGCACCAGCACCTTCACCGACGGCGCCCGCGGCATCGACGAGCAGGGCCGGCGGGATTTCACCGCGGGCGTGGCGAACACGCACGTCATCCGGCACGCCGGACGCACGTTCGCGCTCGTCGAATCCTCGTTTCCCTGTGAATTGACCGCCGATCTGGACACTCTGGGTCCGCACGATTTCGACGGCAAGCTCACCACCGCCATGACCGCGCACCCGAAGACCTGCCCGGTCACCGGGGAGTTGCACTTCTTCGGCTACGACTTCTTCGAGCCCTACCTGACCTATCACCGCGCCGACGCGGCCGGCACACTCGAGCTCAGCCGCCAGATCGACGTCCCGGCCGCGACCATGCACCATGACTTCGCGCTCACCGCGAACCACGTCGTATTCATGGATCTGCCGGTGGTTTTCGACCTGCCGACCGCCATGACCGGTGCCGGCATGCCGTTCCGGTGGAACGACGACTACCAGGCCCGTCTCGGCATACTGCGCCGCGATGACCCGCACGGCGACGTGCGCTGGTTCGCCATCGAACCCTGCTATGTCTTCCACACCCTCAACGCGCACGAGGAAGGCGGCCGGATCATGCTGCACGCCATGCGCTATCGGAGCATGTGGCGCACCGACTCCCGCGACTTCGACGAGGGCGCGACCCTGTGGCGCTGGACCATCGACCTCGCCACCGGGGCGGTCCGCGAGGACCAAGTCGACGACCGCATCGCCGAATTCCCGCGCATCGACGACCGCCTCGCGGGCCTGAACGCCCGCCACGGCCACGTCTCGGTCTCCGACGGCGGCACCGGCGCGCTGCTCCGCTACGACCTCCACACCGGCTCGAGCACCGCCCACACCTTCGGCCCCGGCCGCCTCCCCGCCGAGGCATCCTTCGCCCCCGCCGACGAAACCCCGGGCGGCGCAGGCTATCTCATGTCCTACGTCTACGACTCCGCCGAGGACCGCAGCGACCTCATCATCCTCGACGCCACCGACCTGGCGGCCGCACCGGTGGCCACCATCCACCTGCCCCGCCGCATCCCGTACGGCTTCCACGGCAACTGGCTGCCCGACCACTGAGACACGGGAGTGGGCGAGCCGCCGACCCCTGCCGGTTCCCAGCCCTGCCCGCGGGGGGACGACCTCGGGCGCTCACCGGAGAACTCGATCCCGCCCGGCTGCACGAGGCGGCGGCCACCGATCGCGCTCTCCCACATGCCTTTCTGGATCTACCCACGACCCGCAGCGTCATTGCGGGCGAGTTGACCGTCACACCATGGTGATTCAGCGGGTGCGCGACAGGGTCGGTCCCAGCCCTTCGATACTGAACTCGTTCGTGGTGACGCGGACCGGCGTCTCGGTGAAACGGCGTCCCGCGAGGGCGGTCTGGAGGAACTCGCGGACCGGCGCCGACTGATCGGGGAGCGTGGCGAGGGTGTCCGCCGGGATCTCCACGGTGCCGTCGAAAGCCCTGGGCTGATCGGTGATTCCGGACGCCTGGACCGTCTGGCGGAGTCCGTCCACGGTGTGCAGGGTCAGGTCGAGGTGGCTGCCGTCGGCGAAGTCCAGGCGCAGCGGGGTGGGGGAGACCGCGACATCGAAGGACTCGATCCGCACGGCCACGCCCGACGCGGTCAGGCCCGCATAGGTGTACGGCGATGCCGCCACGGTGTCATCGGCCGAGTGGTCGGTGCCGGGGTTGTCCAGCAGACGGCCTGCCAGCGGAAGATCGGTGGGTACGAAATCCCAATGGTCGGCGGCGAGTTCCTTCACCCAATAACCGGTGCGCCCGCCGTCGACGCCCTCGACACGCAATTCGCGTGCGTTGGAACCGATTCCGGTCTTGTGCACGGAAATCCGATCGGTGATCCGGCCGGGGATCCTCGGCTGCCGCAGCCAGTCCGGCGCAGGCAGCTGGATCGCCGCGTAGTGATCGTCGATCCGCTCACCGAGCATGTCGGGCGCCGCGGGCCGTCCCCGCTGATCCTCGTAGGAGTAGCGGAAGAACACCTTGTCCGCGCCGGAGATGTCGAAATCGTAGAGCCGCGTGTAGAGATTGCCGAACCGATCCACGACCAGCGTGGTCGATCCGCTGGTGGACAGTGCCACCGCGCGGAAGCGGCCCTGGTCGGGTGTGGACATCTCGTAGCTGTGGTCCAGCGGCAGCCACGGGTCCACGTAGTGGATGCGGTGGCCGTCGTCGGTGAGCGCGAAGACGTGCGACACCTTCGCGCCGCCGACATTGTGATCATTGCCGGCGGTGTCGCGCCAGAGGCGATCCTCGTTGGGCGACAGCACCGACCAGGTCCAGGCGATCGTGCCCGGCGGCAGGGTGTTGCCGGGGCCGGTCCACAGCGGTGTGCCGTAGCGGCTGCTCCAGTTCCAGTCCGCGGGTGCGCTCAGGATGTGGTCCATGGTGAAGAAGCGGCCGTCGACGTCGATGGCCATGAGTTCGTCGTCGTCCGCCGAGACGCCGGCGATCCGGCCCGCCATGCACCCGGGCAACGGCAGCGTGCGCCAACCGCCCTGCGCGGCCGCCTGTTTCACGTAGACGGACCCGTCGCGCACGGCGAAGGACCAGCGGCGGTTGAATGTTTCCGCGGTGGTCCGCAGGAAGACCTGATCCGGTAGCGGGATCGCGGCGGCCGGGAATGCGTCGAGCCCGGCCGTGGTCTCGTCCGCGCCCAGTTCGGGTGTGCCGACGGTGCCGAGCAGCGCGCACGCGGGCGGTTCGGCGGACGCGATCTGCGGGGGCGCCGCCACCGCGAGCGCGAGTCCGGCGGCCGCGGCGAGCACGCCGCGCCGTACTGCGGGTTCGGGCATCACAACCACCCGAGGGAGCCGAAGACGATCAGGGCGAGGGTGTCGATCCCCGCAATCGCGCCCACGGCAATGGCTTTCGCCCGCACCGTCTTCAGGTCGTGGACGTAGAAGCAGGCGACGAAGAACGGCACGTATCCGAACAGCCAGATGAGGTACGGGAAGCCCGCGTGCCACCAGGACCAATCCCAGGTCAGCACACCCGCCTTGTTCAGCAGCACCTCCACGCCGACCGCGGCCGCGGAGTTCGCCGCGATGAGGACCGGCCGGTTGGGCAGGCCCAGGATGCGAACCTCCTTGGGCGGCAGCATCTTCGCCGCGGCCACACCCATGATGGCGAACATGAAGCAGATCTCGATATTGAGGCCGATCAGGATCTGATACGCCGTGGGCCCCGTCGCGCCCCACACCGGCGCGCGCCCGGTGGCGTGGAAGACCAGCGAGTTCCAGATCTCGTTGAACCAGTCCATGCCCCACAGGGTCAGCCCCGCGAACAGCACATTCCAGTTCCGCCGTTCGACCTCGGTCGCATAGACGTAGATGACGACGAGCAGCAGCGGAATCACGTACCACTTGAACTGGCTACTGTCCCGCAACAGCTCGAGCGCGGCCCGCGCGTGATCGGTCATCGCCGAACCCCTCCTCATCACCGTTGAGCCTGGCGAGTGTGTGACAAATCAACGTGAAATGTCAACATGTAAGCCAGAATTGCCGGTGCCGGGGTCGGCCTGGATTCGGCGTCAGCCTGACCACGGGCCCGGCGGATCCGGAGAAGGTCGCCAAGACGTTCCTGGTCGCGGTCGGGGCCGCCGGGACCGGACCTGACGCGACACCATCCCGATGTGGCAGTGGATCGGTGACGATCCGGCCGTCGCCTTCAGCTACTGAGATCGCAGCATTCAAGTACCGGCCGGTGCGTCCGTATTATTTTCCTGCTGTCGGGCAGACGTCCTTCATTGCCAGGCCGGGCAATGTGGCCGCGTCGTCGTGCGAGAGGTGAATTCCGGTCATGGTGGATTCGTCCAGCGCTTCCTGATATAGATCGTTTGCTTCGTCGTCCTTGTTCGCGCCATTGTTCAGGTCGATGCAGACGCCGGCCGCCAGGGAGTGAACGGCGGCGGTCGAGTCGATAGCCGCGCTCACAATCCCATGTCGAATCCGAATATGTACCCGGTGGGTATAGGTTCCTACGCGGCAATCCGACCCGCGGTCATCCCGATTCATCGTCGATTGGAATGCGTGTCGTTCCCTATTCGCCACGGCGGCGGGCACCCCGCCGAACCACCGGCGAGGCACCCCGCGAGCGGCCCTCGCCGGGATTTCCCGCCGCACGCCGACGGGCTCCGGGGAGTGTGACCGCCGTTACCCGGTTCCCCGTCTGCGGTAACGAGGGATGTGCTCGATTCGGTCCCCGGAGGTGGCCCCGGTAAAATCGGTGGTTCTTGTGTGCCGCGATGGCGCACACTCGTTCAGTTAACTACCGGCATCCGCTGTACCCGAGGAGACGCTTGTGATCACCGCGACCGACCTGGAGGTCCGGGCCGGAGTCCGCACCCTGCTGACAGCGCCGGGGTCGGCGCTGCGGGTGCAGGCCGGGGATCGGATCGGGCTGGTGGGGCGCAATGGTGCCGGGAAGACCACCACCCTGCGCATTCTCGCCGGTGAGGGTGAACCCTACGCGGGCAAGGTCATCCGTTCCGGCGAAATCGGCTATCTGCCCCAGGATCCGCGCGAGGGCAACCTCGATGTGCTCGCCAAGGATCGCGTGCTGTCGGCGCGCGGGCTCGACGCCCTGCTGCGCGATATGGAGAAGCAGCAGGCGCTCATGGCCGAGGTCGCCGACGACGCCGAACGCGAGAAGGCCATCCGCAAGTACGGCCGGCTCGAGGAGCGCTTCTCCGCCCTCGGCGGCTACGTGGCCGAGAGCGAGGCCGCCCGCATCTGCCACAGCCTGGGCCTGCCCGACCGGGTGCTGAACCAGCAGCTGCGCACCCTCTCCGGCGGTCAGCGCCGCCGAATCGAGTTGGCGCGCATCCTGTTCAGCGCCTCCGACGGCAGTGGCGGCAAGTCCGACACCACGCTGCTGCTCGACGAGCCCACCAACCACCTCGACGCCGACTCCATCACCTGGCTGCGCAGCTTCCTGCAGAACCACGACGGCGGCCTCATCGTCATCTCCCACGATGTCGACCTGCTCGGCGACGTGGTCAACAAGGTGTGGTTCCTCGACGCCGTGCGCGGCGAGGCCGACATCTACAACATGGGCTGGAAGAAGTACCTCGACGCCCGCGCCACCGACGAGCAGCGCCGTGTCCGCGAGCGCGCGAATGCCGAGAAGAAGGCGTCCGCGCTCAAGCAGCAGGCCGCCAAGCTCGGCGCGAAGGCCACGAAAGCCGCTGCGGCACACCAGATGGTCAAGCGCGCCGAGCGCATGCTGGCCGAGGCCGACGAGATCCGGGTGGCCGACAAGGTCGCGCGCATCAAGTTCCCCGAACCGGCCCCCTGCGGCAAGACGCCACTGATGGCCACGAACCTGACCAAGCTCTACGGGTCGCTGGAGATCTTCACCGGCGTGAACCTGGCCATCGACAAGGGCAGCCGGGTCGTGATCCTCGGCCTCAACGGTGCGGGCAAGACCACCATGCTCCGGCTGCTGGCCGGGGTGGAGACCCTGACCGCGGGGCAGATCGAGCCCGGACGCGGCCTGAAAGTCGGATATTTCGCCCAGGAGCACGACACTCTGGACGATCAGGCCACGGTCTGGGAGAACATCCGCCACGCCGCACCCGATGCGGGCGAACAGGATCTGCGCGGTCTGCTCGGCGCGTTCATGTTCTCCGGCCCGCAGCTGGAGCAGCCCGCCGGCACCCTGTCCGGCGGTGAGAAGACCCGTCTGGCACTGGCCGGTCTGGTCTCCTCGGCCGCGAATGTCCTTCTGCTGGACGAACCTACGAACAACCTGGACCCCGTCTCGCGTGAACAGGTGCTCGACGCGCTGCGCAGTTACGCGGGCGCGGTCGTACTGGTGACCCACGACCCGGGTGCGGCCGAGGCGCTCAACCCCGAGCGGGTCATCATGCTTCCCGACGGCACCGAGGATCACTGGTCGCAGGACTACCTGGAACTGATCCAGCTGGCGTGAGAATGCGCCTCGCACACCGAAAAACGCGTGGTCGCCAAAAGTCGGTGACTCACATCACAGCGTTTCGTTGATCACAGGCATCCGAGTCTCTAACCTGGAATGAGGCGCCCACGGCGACTCGGAGGAAGCCATGAGTGACAGGCCCGCACAGGGTAAAGCCGTATTGGGTAAAGGCACGCGCGTCACCGGGAAATCCCGCGATCGCCTGCAATCCCAGTTGAAGAAGCAGTACGAGGCCGGAGCCAGCATCCGGTCCCTGGCCCGGGAGACCGGGCGGTCGTACGGCTTCATCCACAACGTGCTCGTGGAGTCGCATGTGCAACTCCGCAGCCGGGGCGGTGCGAACCGCCGCAAGGCCGCCAAGGCCGGCAAGTAGCGTCTTTCCCTTTTCCGGGAGTGGATTGCGGGTTCTCGACCGGCGAAAGCCGGTCGACGACTTGCGATTCAGGACGACCAGCCGCGAATTCGGGCGCTGCGGTGCGAGGTTCGACGATTCGCCGTGATGTTCGAGGAAGCGCGATGGTGTGCGGCCGCTAGGGCATCACGGTCCCGTCGCCGAGAACCAGTAGGTTTGCGAGGCTCTGGAAAATCGGCAGACCGGTCTTGATTTCGAGATAGGCGAACTGCCCCTGGGGGTTCACCTCCAGGAAGTAGAACTCGCCGTCGAGACCCACCCGCAGGTCGAGCACGCCGAAAGCCAGCCCCAGCGCGCCCATCAACGTGGTCAGCGATTTGCTCACCGAGGCGGGCAGGCGATCGGCGGTGAAGGCCACCGACGTGTCCAGGCGCGAATCCACCCGTCCCACACCGGATTGCGAGTCGATGCGCACCACCCACTCGATGCCGTCCACCCAGACGATGCGCAGATCGCTCTCGGCCTGGATGTAGTCCTGAAAGATGGTGGGGGAGTTGCGGATCGTGGCCAGCCGGTCGAAATCCGCCGGGGTGAACAGCCGGGTCTCGGTGAACGCGCCGCGCCCGGTGCCCGTGCGCTTGTAAACCACTGACCCGGGCCGGGATTCGATGAAGGCGCGCGCCTCGTCGGGATCATTGGTGACGAGGGTCTCCGGGACCGCGAAGCCGGCGCGGTTGGCCGTCTCCAGCTGCACGACCTTGCGGCTCGCGGTGCGGTCGGCCCCGGGGTCGTTGACCCACAGGGCCGGGATCGACCACAGCAGTCCCTGGAGGAAACCGTCGCATTCGGCGCGGCGGTAGGTATCGTCCTCCTCGGACAGACCGGCCGGTACAGCGCAGGGGTGGGGCCGGCGCCACCACACCGAGGTGACGTCGTCGAGCCCGAAGACGTGCGACAGGCTGCGGTAGGAGCCGTCCCCGCCGAGTCGGAAAGTGCCGTTCTCGCGCGGGAAGTCGCGCATATCGAGGCGAATCGGGTTGTGCCCGTGGTGTTTGCGCAGGGTGGCGGCGAGGGCGTCGCCGTGGAGGTCCTCGGCCTCGGTGACGATGAGCACCGATCCCATGGTGCGGGCGGCCATGCGCGCTTCCGTCAGTCCAGGCTGTCGCAGGCGATGCCGTCGTCGCTGCCGAGGTGCGACCGGGTCTGGCAGCAGGTCATGGTGGCCCCGCCGGCACCGGGGCGAGTGGTGAGATCCAGTCCGCGGGCCCAGATTTCGGTGAGCTCGCGCAGTTCGTCGTCGCCCCGCGCGGGACTGTGGTCCGGCGACAGGGTGAGGGGACGATCGGTGACCTCGACACGACGGCGCCGCGTGAAATCGGCAGTGGCGCCGGACCGTACGCGCACCAGCACCGGGCGGCCCTCACAGCTGCCCTGCGCCGTCGCAGCATCCCACCGGGTGATGTCGAGGACATCGGTCCGATGGAAGGTCCAGGTGGTGCCGTCGCCGACACGCACGCTGATACTTCGCTCCGTGGCTGCGACAAGGTAGCCGGGTAGCGATGGCGAGGTGCTGGCGAGGATCGCCGATCCCGTTCGGTGCAGGGCGCCGGTCATGCTGAACTCCGATCTGCTCGGGATTTGCTGCGGGGCCGAGCGTGATCTGAATCATATCCCGCTGGGCACCGGATTCGGTCCGCAACGAAAGATTTCAGCTACTCCGGCAAACTCTGGCCGGTTTTCGGAAACCGCTCCCGCCGAAAGATTTTCGCAGAAAAACCCGAACCGGCCGGTGTGCTCGGCGTCCGATCAGAGACCGAGGATGTCCGGCGAGTCGGCCACCGCCCGCAGGGCCGCACCGGGATCCGCAACCAGTTTGCGGGCGGCGAGATCGAGAATGCCGGAGACGGCATCGATCTCCGCCGACACCGTGCCGTCGAGTTTCACAATCTGCTGGCGCATCCGGAAGATCTTGCCGCCGGTCCATTCGAATTCGCAGCTCACCGTGACCTCGTCGCCCAGATGCAATTCGCGCAGGTACTTGAGCGTCTGTTCCAGCACCACCGGCCCGATTCCCGCGGCCACCATCTTCTCGCCCGGCAGCCCGCCCGCTCGCAGCAGCTCCCAGCGCGCGTGCTCGGCGTACTGCAGATAGACGGCCTGATTCAGGTGCCCATTGATATCGAGCTCGTACCCGCGGACGGTGATGGGGACAGAGAATGCCATGAACGTACCAACCCGGCTCGCGGCAATGATCATTCCGCGTTTTCGGTGGTCTGTGGCACACCCCTCGTCGGCGACCGCCGGGCTACTGGGGAGTCAGGACGGCCTTCTCGCGTATAGCGGCAGGTTGCCATGCCACTCTCGGTGCCGGTGCGTGACCGGTGGATCGGTCATCGTGCCGTGGATTGCGCGCTCGGGATCGTGGCGGTGCAACGAAACCGGCCGTGTTGCCGGTGTGCCGTACGGCCCGCTGCGGGAATCACGCGACCACTGGCACGGTTCGGCGGATTCCCTGGCGGCAGTGCGGGTTTCACGCCATCGCGGGCCCGCGAGGGCGCGCGGTCAGGCGCGGTTGGCGTTGCGCTCGGCCCACCACTGCGGCGCGTCGATGAAGTGGTTGTCGTATTCCTGCTGGGCGGCCTCGATATCGGCCGGGGTGGCCTCGCCGTGGGCGAGCCGCTCCAGGAAACGGAAGTAGCCGTGGCGTTCGACGCCGGGCATGAGGGCGATGAGGATGCGGGCCGGGCTCTCGGGTGCCGCGCCGAAGGCATGTGGCATGAACTTGGGGACGACGATCGCGCCGCCCGCGCCGACGGTGACGATCTTGTCCCCGGCCAGGACCTGGAGTTCGCCGTCGGCCACGTAGAACAGCTCGTCGGAGAGGGTGTGGTAGTGCGGCATGGCGCCGTCGGCGCCGCGGGTCATGGTGACCTCGACGGTGCTCACCGACCCGCCCGCCTCGTTGGAGTCGATGAGCAGCCGTACCGAGACGGGCTCGCCGCCGATGATCTCGGCGTCCTGCGGCTGGCGGATCGCGGCGGGGCGGGAAGCGGTGGCCATGTCGGACTCCATGTGATTCGGTGGGAGATAATTCGCCACCGAACTATATGTCATCGAATAGAGTGTTGTCCATGGGTGAGAAGAAGACCGACGCCGTGGATGTGATCCAGGAGCAGTGGCGGCGGGAGCGGCCGGACCTGGACGGCGCGGCCATGGCCATCATCGGGCGGCTGGGCCGGCTCACCGTGGTGGCGACGGAGCGGATCGAATCCGTGTTCACGGCACACGGATTGCAGCGCGGCGAGTTCGATGTGCTTGCGACACTGCGGCGTTCGGGGGAGCCCTACGAGCTCAACCCCTCCGGCCTCGCGGACACCCTCATGATGTCGCGAGCCGGCATGACCGGCCGCCTGGACCGGCTCGAGAAGGCGGGACTGGTCCGGCGGATCGCCGACCCGGGCGACCGGCGCGCGATCAAGGTCGCGCTCACCGATCGCGGCCTGCACCTCATCGACATCGTGGTGACCGAGCACTTCGAGAACGAAACCCGGATTCTCTCCGTGCTTTCCGACCAGGAGCGCGCGTCCCTCGATCGCATCACCCGGCGCCTGCTGACCGAGCTCGAACGCGAGGGCTGACCCGGGCGCCGGTACGGGCCGCGGGCCGCACCCTCGGCATGCCGGACGCGCACGGTACGCCGACGTTGCCGCGCGCGAGTGCCCGGCGACTACGGGTTCGTCAATGCTTGCGGCGGACCGAGGCTTCCACGAGGTCGAGGACGGCTTCGAGGTTGTCGTTGGCGTGGCCGGAGGCGATGCGGGCGATGAGGCCGTCGAGGACCAGGTCCAGGTAGCCGAGCAGGACTTCGGTGGGGACGTCGTCGCGCAGGGCGCCGGCGGCCTTGCGGCGCTCGAGGCGGGCGACGGTGGCCGCGGTGAGCTCTTCGGAGCGTTCTTCCCAGTTGGCCCGGAATTCGGGGTCGTTGCGCAGGCGGCGGGCGATCTCCAGGCGGGTGCCCAGCCAGTCGAAATCCTCTGGGCGGGCCAGCATATCGCGCATGACCTGGATCAGGCCCTGGGTGGCCGCGACCTCGGCCATGCGGCCCGCGTCCTCCTGGGCCAGAGCCAGGAACAGGGCGTCCTTGTCGCGGAAGTGGTGGAAGATCGCGCCCCGCGACAGACCGGTCGCTTCTTCCAGTCGACGCACGGTGGCGCCCTCGTAGCCGAACTCGGCGAAGCAGCGGCGGGCTCCGTCGAGAATCTGGCTGCGCCGGGCGGCGAGGTGGTCGTCACTGACCTTGGGCACTGGCTCCTCCGAAACGTGTTGTGCGGGTTCTCCTTATCGATCTTGCGACCAAATCGGGGAACCCGCACGAGCGACGAGCGAAGCGGCCCGGGAGCGGGCCGCGTGGCGGGCGGCGGACCTGCGACAATCGCGAGATCCGCCGCCTGCCACCACGTCCCGGCTTCGAAACAGCCCTTCGAAACCGAGGCGGTATAGCGGTGACTAGCCGCGAATCATGTTGCGCAGCACGTACTGCAGGATGCCGCCGTTGCGGTAGTAGTCCGCCTCACCGGGGGTGTCGATGCGGACGACCGCGTCGAAGACGACCTTCTCGCCGTTCTCCTTGGTGGCGGTCACCTTCATGGTCTTCGGAGTCACACCCTCGTTCAGCTTGGTGATGCCCTCGATGTCGAAGACCTCGGTGCCGTCCAGGCCCAGCGACGCGGCGGACTCGCCGGCCGGGAACTGCAACGGCACAACACCCATGCCGATCAGGTTCGAGCGGTGGATGCGCTCGAACGACTCGGTGATGACGGCCTTGACGCCCAGCAGACGGGTGCCCTTGGCGGCCCAGTCACGCGAGGAACCCGAGCCGTACTCCTTGCCGCCCAGCACGACCAGCGGGATGCCCGCGGCCTGGTAGTTCTGCGAGGCGTCGTAGATGAAGGCCTGCGGGCCGCCGTCCTGGGTGAAGTCGCGGGTGTAGCCACCCGAGACGTCGTCCAGCAGCTGGTTGCGCAGCCGGATGTTGGCGAAGGTGCCGCGGATCATCACCTCGTGGTTACCACGACGCGAGCCCAGCGAGTTGTAGTCCTTGCGCGCAACGCCATTGGCGTCCAGGTACTGCGCGGCCGGGGTGCCCGGCTTGATCGGACCGGCGGGGGAGATGTGGTCGGTGGTGACCGAGTCGCCGAGCAGCGCCAGCACGCGCGCGCCCTTGATGTCCTCGACCGGGGCCGGCTCCATCGACATGCCGTCGAAGTAGGGGGCCTTACGGACGTAGGTGGACTTCTCGTCCCACGCGAAGGTGTCGCCCTCGGGGGTGTTGAGACCCTGCCAGCGCTGGTCACCGTCGAACACGGTGGCGTAGGACTTGGTGAACATGTCCCGGCTGATCGCCGACTTGATGGTGTCGTCGATCTCCTGCGCGGAGGGCCAGATGTCCTTCAGGAAGACGTCGTTGCCGTTCTGGTCCTGGCCCAGGGCGTCGGTCTCGAAGTCGAAGTCCATGGTGCCCGCGAGCGCGTATGCGATGACCAGCGGCGGCGAGGCCAGGTAGTTCATCTTGACGTCGGGGGAGATACGGCCTTCGAAGTTGCGGTTGCCCGAGAGCACCGCGGTGACCGACAGGTCGTTGTCGTTGATCGCGGCCGAGATCTGCTCCGGCAGCGGGCCCGTGTTACCGATGCAGGTGGTGCAGCCGAAGCCACCCACGTAGAAGCCCAGCTTCTCCAGGTACGGCCACAGGCCGGCCTTCTCGTAGTAGTCGGCGACGACCTGCGAGCCCGGAGCCATGTTGGTCTTGACCCACGGCTTGGACGCGAGGCCCTTCTCGACGGCGTTGCGGGCGAGCAGGGCCGCGCCGATCATGACCGACGGGTTGGAGGTGTTGGTGCAGGAGGTGATGCCCGCGACCACGACGGCGCCGTGATCCAGGACGAATTCACCGCGCTCCGGGTCGGAGACCTTGATCGGCTTCGACGGGCGACCGGCGTTGCCGTTGGCGGCGGTCGGCACGGCCGAACCGTCGGAGGCGGTGCCGGAGGCGACCGGGTCGCTGGCCGGGAAGGACTCTTCCAGCGCCTCGTCCAGGGCGGTGTGCGGGACGGGGTCGTTGGTGTAGGTGCGGATGTCCTGACGGAACTGGGTCTTGCTGTCCGACAGCAGGATCCGGTCCTGCGGGCGCTTCGGGCCGGCGATGGACGGCACCACGGTGCTCAGGTCCAGCTCCAGGTACTCCGAGTAGGCCGGCTCGTTGTCGGCGTCATGCCACAGGCCCTGCTCCTTGGCGTACGCCTCGACGAGCGCGAGCTGCTCGTCGCTGCGGCCGGTCAGGCGCAGGTAGTTGATGGTCTCCTCGTCGATCGGGAAGATCGCGGCGGTGGAGCCGAATTCGGGGGACATGTTGCCCAGGGTGGCGCGGTTGGCCAGCGGCACCTCGGCGACGCCCTTGCCGTAGAACTCGACGAACTTGCCGACCACACCGTGCTTGCGCAGCATGTCGGTGACGGTGAGCACGACGTCGGTGGCGGTCACGCCCGGCTTGATCTCACCGGTCAGCTTGAAGCCGACGACCCGCGGGATCAGCATGGAGACCGGCTGGCCCAGCATGGCGGCCTCGGCCTCGATGCCGCCGACGCCCCAGCCCAGCACGCCCAGGCCGTTGACCATGGTGGTGTGCGAGTCGGTGCCGACGCAGGTGTCGGGGTAGGCCTGGCCGTTGCGGACCATGACGGTGGGGGCCAGGTACTCGATGTTGACCTGGTGCACGATGCCGACGCCCGGCGGGACGACCTTGAAGTCGTCGAACGCGCCCTGGCCCCAGCGCAGGAACTGGTAACGCTCGCCGTTGCGCTCGTACTCCAGGTCGACGTTGCGCTCGAGGGCGTCGGCAGTGCCGAACACGTCGAGGATGACCGAGTGGTCGATGACCATGTCGGCCGGAGACAGCGGGTTGACCTTGTTGGGGTCGCCGCCGAGGGTGGTGACGGCCTCACGCATGGTCGCGAGGTCGACGATGCAGGGCACGCCGGTGAAGTCCTGCATGATCACGCGGGCGGGCGTGAACTGGATCTCGGTGTCCGGCTCGGCGTTCGGGTCCCAGTTCGCGAGGGCGCGGATCTGGTCGGCGGTGATGTTCGCGCCGTCCTCGGTGCGAAGCAGGTTCTCCGCGAGGACCTTCAGGGCGTAGGGCAGCTTCTCGGTGCCGGGCACGGCCGAGAGGCGGAAGATCTCATAAGAGTTGCTTCCGACCTCGAGGGTGCCCTTGGCGCCGAAGGTATCGATACTCGTCACGTTCAGCTCCACTCGTCTGTGAATGGGAGGGCCACCGGCGGGGCTGTGCCGATGGCTCGTCGAGGCGCGGGCCTCGTCCGTTTTCCGACATTAACAGTACGCTTGTCCTGTGAGCACATCGGGGGGCGGGTTATCGGGCCGTTGGGCCCGGGATTCCGCCCAGCGCGAGATGCGATTTCGCGCGATCGGTGAGGTGATTCCCATGGCGCGGTGAGGTGATATGACACGCCGTCCCGTACCCTGCGTTTCGTGACCGCTCCGCACTCCTCGGTTTTCACGCCCTCGAAGGCGGAACTACCGCCGAACACCGACCTGAATGCCATCATCGCCGATCTCGCCGATGATCATGTCGCCGCCCCCACCGGACGCGACCAGGAGGCCCTCGCCGCCATCGCCGCCGACGCGCGTGAGCACGGCGTTGAGCTCGACATCATTGTGGTGCAGGGCAATCCGGGCATCGAGGCGAACCTGCGCGATCTTGCCAACGAGGTCGGCAAGATCGAGCACGGCACCGTGGTGGTCTTCAGCGACGACTGGGTGGGCACCTACAGCGACCAGTTCACCCGTGGGCACCTGGAGTGGGCCGAGGACAAGGCCAAGTACCGCGGCCCCGAGCACACCACCGACGCCGCGCGGGTCTTCGTGGATCGGCTCGAGCAGCCGGAGACCGTGTCGTGGACGGTGATCACGCTGGTCATCCTGGGTGTGCTGATCGCGACGATCGGCGGGTTGTATGCGGTGAAGGTGCGGCGCGGGCAGCGGCCGGCGGGGGCGCCGACGCCGGTCGGGTAGCGCGTTCGCGCTGGGAGGCGGTGTCTCCGTTCGGGGTTCGGGTTCGTCCCGGGCCCCTTTTTTCATGCCCGGATCGGGGTGTGCCGGGGCCGGTTTGTCCGCGACACGCCGAAAACGTACCGAGTGTCGCGTGTTGTGACGCGTGGTGATTGTGGGATTTACCTGCAACTTCTTGGCTACCAGCGAATTACATGCATGTGATTATGGCGTGCCTGAACGGCGGGATCCTGAACGTGCCGTACGGTTTCGCGATGGCACGGTTGGGGATTTTGTGCCGGATGGGACTCCAGGGAGGTGCGATGCGACGACCGGCGAAGCGACTACGTCGCCCGGCGCGGGTCGCTACGGAGTTGCTCGTAGCGCTCATCGTGCTGGCACTGCCCATGGCCGGCGGGCACGCGGTACCACCGCCGCCCCCCAACCCCAGCGACAGCGACCTCAATGCCGCGGGCGCCCAGGTCGACGCCGGTGTCGGCGCGGTCGGCGCTCTCATCAACCAGGTGGCCGCCGCCGAACAGCAGCTGCAGCAACTCGACGACGCGGTCGCCGGTCGCCGCGAGGCCGTCAACAAGGCTCTGGTGGATCTGCAGTTTGCCCGCGACGCCGCGGACGCCGCCGCCCGCGCCGTCACCCAGTGCCAGCAGGATCTGACCGCCGCCGGCGCGAAAGTCGATACCGCGCACGGGAATTTCGACAAGTATGTCGCCCAGGTCTACATGCGCCCCGGCTCCACCTCACTGGTCAGCTATCTGGCCGCGCCCAGCCCCGAGATCGCGCTCAACCGCGCGCAGGTGCTGACCATCGCCTCCAAGAACCAGCAGCAAGTGGTCGACGGCCTGCGCCACGCCCAGATCGATCAGGCCAACAAGACCTCCGCCGCCAAACAGGCCCAGCAGGCCGCCGACGCCGCCGCGGCCGCCGCCGACGCCAAGAAGACCGAGGCCCAGAACGCGGTCACGGCCGCCCAGGCCGAACTCGACCAGCAGAACCTCCGCCGCAACGACCTTGTCGGGCAGCGTGATTCGGCCCAGCAGCGGCTGGACGCGGCCCGCGCCAACGTGGCGGGCCTGCAGAGCCAGCGCGACACCTTCGTCGCCTGGGACCAGCAGCGCAAGGCCGAGGAGGCCGCGGCCCGCGCCGCCGCGGTGGCCGCCGCCGCCCGCGTGGCCGCCGATCGCGCCGCCGCCGATCGCGCCGGCCAGGTCGGCCAGGGCCACCGCCCGCACGTCGTACAGGACACCTCACCCCCGCCGAAGCGCTCCATTCAGCCCAACCGGCCCCAAGGCTCCAACTCTGAGCTCATCGAGACCGTGGTCGACCGTGCCATGTCCCAGCTGGGCGTCGTCTACGCCTGGGGTGGCGGCGACGAGAACGGCCCGACCCTCGGCATCCGTGACGGCGGCACCGCCGACAGCTACGGCGACTACAACAAGACCGGCTTCGACTGCTCCGGCCTGATGATCTACGCCTTCGCCGGTATCGGCGTCTCCCTACCCCACTACTCCGGCTACCAATACACGATGGGCACAAGGGTTCCCGTCGCCGAACGCGCCCGCGGCGACATGCTCTTCTGGGGCCCCGGCGGCAGCGAACACGTCGCCCTCTACCTCGGCAACAACAAAATGATCGAGGCCCCCCAAAGCGGCGAGGTCGTCCGCGTAGCCGCCGTCCGCGAAGACGGCATCATGCCCTACGCAGTCCGCATCGTCACCTGACCCCGTTGAATGTAGGTTCTCGCCAAACATATCCCTCGGGACTTTCATTTCCTGCAGATTCAGCAGCCAGTCTCACGCTTCTGTCCCGCATTCTTCTCACCATCCTGTCCTTGTCCTCATGCCCAGCGCTGCACGCCACGGCAAGATCGTCCACCCGGCTCGGCCACGAGGACCGAAAGGCCGGGGGCTTCACCCCACCGTTTCGGTGATCGTCGCTTTCGTCGGATCCCCCTCATCACCGTGCGGTGGGTCCATGGGTCGGCAAGCCGGGCGCCGCGACCTGTCCTCGATCCGGCCCGATGCCGCCCGCGTTCGCGAGATGCACGACGCCATCGCGTGGATGGGCAACGAGGTGCCCCCTCATCGACTGGTGGGCCGCTCAGCGTGGCCCCGGAAAGTAAGGGCTCCGGCCCGCCGACGCCACAGCTGCCCCCGACGTAATGTTCGAAACCACCTACAGCGGAACGGATCACGTCATGGGCACACCACCGCAGCCACCTACCGACGACGACTACTGGAAGCCGCAGGCGCCCGGCGCGATTCCCCCGCCGCCACCGGAATACCTTCAGGGCAGTGGCGAATACATCCCGCAATTCGACTATCCCGAGCAGGCGGTGCGGCCCACGCCACCGGTGCCGCGCTACCAGCCCTATGCCCACATTCCAGTGAGCTCGCCACCGGAGGGCAAGGGGCTGGCGATCACGGCCCTGATCTTCGCTGTGCTGTCACTCGGAGTGCCGTGCCTATTCGGTTGGGCCGGGATCTTTCTCGGGCTCACGGCCGCCAGAAAGGGACATCCGCTCGGCAAAGTGGCGATCTGGACGTCCATCGTCTGCATGTTCATCGGGTTTGTGCTCGCAGCCCTGGCGAACAAGTACTGGCTGTAGCGCGGGCGGTTCTGTCGCTGCGGTGATTTGGCTGACGTCGGGACCAAACCTGTTGCGAGTGGACATGATTCTTCGTCGGGAACACTACCACCGCGTTGTTGTTGTTACCTGTGAGTGGAGCCCTGCATGTCCGGCCCCCACCGACATCGGGAAAAGGGGCCTAGCCCAACGTGAAGTTCCCGATGCTGTTGCCATCCGTGTCGAGCAGGTCCGTCGAGATGCCGGCGGAGTCGCCGCTGTGGAAGGTGAGGCCGCCGAAGCCGGACGGCTTTACCAGCACGTTGACCGTGTGATTCTGTGAGTTGCACGTCGGCGTGGCGGAGCCGGCGCCGTACGCACCCGAGGTTTTGTCGCTGACCACCACCGTCAGCTGTACGGCACCACTCGAGGGGTCGCAGGTATAGGTAACCGACACGGTCACGTTGCCGCCGCTGGCGGTGGCGCTGTTGATCGTGGTCATGGGCGCCGTCGCGTTGGCCACCCCGGTGAAGAGGCCGGTGGTGAAGGCTGTCGCCGCTGTGATCATCACCGCGCGGCCGAGAAGCTGGTGGCTCATTTTTCTTCTCCCATACCGGATCCCGCCGTGGAATCCGCGCTTGAAGTTACACAGGAGCAGCCTGGCCTGAATCCGTTGAGGTGGAGAATTCTGCCGCCGGACACGCGGCGGAAACCTTGTTGCACAACAGATTTCGCACAGCACTCGGTCGGTGGAGTGAATGGGCAACCGTCGAAATGGCTACTTGCTCAGCGGCATTGGTGGTCGACGGTATGAGGACTTGCGAGCCTATCGGGGCCGCGTCTGGGGGATCGGCAGCGTCGAGGACTCAGAGGAAAGGGAGGGGGTGCCAGGCCGCGACCGTGCCGTCGAACCTATGCCTTCGCGCTCGCGGCGCGGGCTGCGCGGCGCGACAGTTCAGCGAAGGCGTCGCGTAGCGGATCCGGGCCTATGACTTCGATTTCGGTGTCGAAGCGCGCCAGCGTCGCTGCGAGTGCGGCCCAGGACCAGGAGCCGGTCAGCAGTCTGGTTCGGGTGGGGCCGAGTTCCTCGACGATGCCGTCGGCGGCGAACGGGGCCACCTGGGTGGCGGGGAGGTCGAGGATCACCTCGCCGTGGCATGGCCAGGTGTTCGCGCTCTCGGAGCCTTTGAATCGGGCGGAGAGAAGGGTGGCGATGTCGCCACCTGGCAGTGGCCTTGGGGTGAAGCGCGGCCCGTTGGGGACACGAAGCCTCATCCGGTCGGCGCGGTAGATACGCCAGTCCGAACGCTGCGGGTTCCATCCGATGAGGTACCAGCGTCCACTGTGGACCACCAGGTGATGGGGCTGCACTCGCCGCGGCGGCTGCGGATCGGTGTCGTGCGGCGGGATCGGCGACTGGTAGTCGAACCGCAGCTCCTCTCTGGATCGGATGGCCGCGCTCAGCGTGAGCAGGACCTGGGTGTCGACTTGGGGGTCGGCCCCGCGCGCGGCTGGTTCGACGGCCGTGATTTCGAGCATGTCGATGCGTAGGCGCAGGCGGGATGGCAGGACCTGGCGGACGGTCGTCAGCGCTCGTGCCGCAGCCTCTTCTATACCCGCCCCTGTCCCGGCCGCGATCCGCAATGCCACGGCCAGCGCGATGGCCTGCTCGTCATCGAACAGCAGCGGCGGCAGTTCGATGCCCGCTTCGAGCCGGTAGCCGCCCTCGGGTCCCTTGACCGCTCGGACGAGGTAACCGAGCTCGCGCAGGCGATCGACGTCGCGGCGCACCGTGCGTTCGCTGACGCCGAGCCGCTGGGCGAGCAGGCCTCCCGGCCAGTCACGGCGGACCTGCAGCAGCGACAGCAGTGAGAGCAGGCGGCGGGAGGTCACCGTCGAGGAGGCGGTCGGCATGGTGGTCAGACTGCCACAGGTAGCGGACGTTCCCTGTCCGGTATTGCTGACAGGGTGGCTCTCGTCCCGGGAAACATCCCGCGTCGAAACCACTTGTGAAGGGACCGAATCGCCATGTCGGTAAACGCTGTTGCCCACCTCAACTTCCACGGACAGGCTCGTGCGGCCCTGGAGTTCTACCAGTCGGTGTTCGGCGGGCAACTCTCTGTGGCCACCTACGGTGACTTCGGGATGCCCGCCGAGTTGCCGGACGCCACCAGGGTCGTGTTCGGCCAGGTCATCGCCGACAACGGATTCCGAGTAATGGCCTACGACGTACCCGGTGAGAACGCACCGGTCGCCCAGGGCGCGCCCACCACCCGCCGCGAGAACGGCACCACCATCACCGCAGAGCCGTTCTTCCTCTCCGTGCGCGGTGACACCGTCGAGGAGGTCGGTGTGTTGTGGGGACGCCTCGCGGACGGTGGAGCGGTCATCGAGGAATTCGGTCCGGCCCAGTGGGCGCCCGGCTTCGGGATGCTTCGCGATCGCTTCGGTATTACCTGGATCCTCGACGTCGCGCGAGCAGCCCGATAACAGTCTCCCGATCGCCGAGCCGGCCCTGACTCGGCGGCGACCCGACCGCGCCGGACGGAAACCACTCCACGCCACAGGAATTCGTCGATGACGCTCGCGCACGGCAGGTGCTCT
This sequence comes from Nocardia sp. NPDC059228, assembly GCF_042754245.1. NCBI lineage: Bacteria > Bacillati > Actinomycetota > Actinomycetes > Mycobacteriales > Nocardiaceae > Nocardia > Nocardia sp. NPDC059228. The sequence continues at coordinate 95,097 of NZ_JBHZAL010000024.1, forward strand.
CCGATGTCCGGTCACAGGGTTCGGTCGGAGTCGTCTCCCCCGGCGACGACGTGGTGATCCTTCCCTTGAAGGGCACTCTTCCTCGCTGAACCCACCACCTCCCAATGCGGATCCGTTCTCGGCGCATTCGTTGGGGCAAGGCCCCACCATGATTTGTGCAAGGGCCACGGGCAGTCCCGAATGAGAATGGGCAGAGCGCGCGGCGAGGCCGGATCGGCTGTCGATGCCCCACAAGGGTGCGACCTACCCGAGTGGGGCACACTTCAGCGCACCTCGAGTGGGTCGTCCCGCTCGGCACCCGTCGGTACAGCTGATGCGAGCTCGCTAATGTGTGGAGATGAGTGATTGGCGCAGTGACCGGATCGGCAGCGCCTTGCGTGGGGCGAATCCGACAGTGATGTGTCGGCTGACGGCCGGGTTCGCCGTCATCGGTGATACTCAGTTCCTGCCCGGCTATTCACTGCTTCTGACCGATGATCCTGCGGTGCAACGCCTTTCCGAGTTGTCGCGCCCGCGGCGTGCTGCGTTTCTCGCCGATATGGATCGGTTGGGGGAGGCGGTCGAGCGGGCGTGCACCCGACTGGATCCGGCCTTCCGGCGGGTGAATCTGGAGATCCTCGGCAACACAGATGCCTTCCTGCACGTTCATGTGTGGCCGCGATTCGATTGGGAGCCAGACGATCTGGTGGGCGGCCCAGTGTGGCTCTATCCGCCCGATCGGTGGACCGATGAGCGCTACGCACTCGGCACACGCCATGACCAGATCCGGCAGGCGATCACCGGCGAGCTGCATACGCTGTCCGCCTGAGAGTGGCGTGCCCGCGCCTACCGTCGTATCGGCGAGCTCGATGACCAGCGGGGGTTCGGTCTCGCGAAAACTCTTGTCCCGCTTGGTGTTCGGGCTTCCCGGAACCGCTTTCCCGGTCCGCCGCTCACAAGGAGGGGAGATTTGCCGACGGTGAAAAGCATTCAGTACCAGATCGGACATGAAAACCGTCCTGGTAATTAGACGTTTCGGTGACCAATGCTGGGTGGCAGAGATACGACGATGCCAGGCCGGAAGAAATCGGGATGCGGAGTCTGTGGGACACCGGCGAGTAAATGGGATGTTCATGTGTACATCGACTTCGACTCTGTTGGGCGTGACAATTGGATTGCTGGGCGTTCGGGTCGGGAGTCGGTGCGGGCGGAGACGGTTTGCGGCTCGCGAGCCGGTGGGATTGTCGTTCGGTCGGTTGTGTGGCCCGGCGGCGGGTTGGGAGAGTCCGGCGCATACGGCGCCGATCGGTATTGCGGGCGGTGGAGACAGACGTTTTCGCGTATGCGGACGATGTGGATTCGGTTCACACGGAAGGAGCTCACGATGCCCACTACTGTTTACGGCGCCGCGACCACGGCGGCCGAGATCGTCGCCGATATTGATCTTCATGGTCGGCGTGTCGTCGTTACCGGCGCGAGTTCGGGGATCGGTACCGAGACCGCTCGGGCGCTGGCCTCTGCGGGTGCGGAGGTGACCCTGGCGGTACGGAATGTAGACGCCGGCAGGAAAGTTGCGGGGGAGATCGGCGAGAAGCTGCCGGGCGGCGTCGGTGGGGTGCACGTGGCCCGGTTGGATCTGGCCGATCCTGGGTCGGTGGCCGATTTCGGGCGTGCCTGGAACGGACCGTTGCACGTCTTGGTCAACAACGCCGGTGTGATGGCCCTGCCTCAACTCACCCGCACCCGGGCCGGGTATGAAATGCAATTCGCTACCAATCATCTCGGTCATTTCGCATTGACGACCAGCTTGCACCGGTCGCTGGCCGCCGCGGGCGGTGCCCGGGTGGTGTGCGTGGCCTCGATCGGGCATTTGTTCTCGCCGGTGGTCTTCGACGATCTGCATTACCGGTTCCGCCCGTATGACCGGTGGACGTCGTATGGTCAGTCGAAGTCGGCCAATATTCTGTTCGCTGTCGGTGCTGCCCGGCGTTGGGCCGATGACGGTGTCACGGTCAATGCGTTGATGCCTGGCAATATCGCCAGTACCGCGTTGGCCCGTCATATGAGTCCGGGCGACCTCGAGGCTTTCGGGGAGCAGACCGATCTGTCATTGCCGCCGGTGAAGACGGTCGAGCAGGGTGCCGCGACATCGGTGCTGCTCGCCGCCAGCCCTCAGGTGGAGGGTGTTACGGGTCGCTACTACGAGGACTGCGCGCCGGCCCCGGAGATCAGCGAACGCGCCGGCCACACCGGTGGAGTCGCGCCCTATGCACTCGATCCGGACAATGCCGAGCGTCTCTGGCGGGTCTCGGAGGAACTGACCCGATGATTTCGAGGTTGATCCTGCCAGGGAAACCGCGATGACGTCGCGAGGAGCAGCCTACGACGCGCTGGTCGACTACCTCGACGAGCTGGACGAAAATGGCCTACCGGCTGATCAGCGCGTGCTCGCCGCGCTCGGGCCGCGCGTGCTGATGCTGGCGGCGCAACGCACCGCCGGGGCGCACCCGTACGACACCACACCCGAGCACGCCGCACAGGCCCGCGACATCATAGGGCCGGACGCACCGAGCTCGCCGATGCACCGGGGCTGACTCCGCGGCCATGACCTCGCGCGATGTTTCCCGACAGGTCTACGTCATTTAACGGATTCGGGACGGGGCGGTGCGGCCATAACTTCGTCCCTTCCGGGGTGCCGATCGGGTCCCGAGAGCAGGAGGTATCCGAGTGCGAGTAGATGTGCATGCCCACTATTGGACCGACGACTATCTTGACCTGCTGGTCGAACTGGGCAAGACCGACACCGATACTCAGCGTGGCGTGGGTGCCGGCGGGGGCACCGAACTCGAGGCGCGGCTGCGGCTGATGGACCGCGCCGGAGTGGATATGCAGATCCTGTCCGCGGCGCCCCAGCTGCCCAATGGTCGAAACCGCGAAAACGCCATTGCCGCAGCACGCTTCGTGAACGATCAGTACGCGGACGTGGTGGCGCGCCACCCGGATCGCTTCCTGGCCTTCGCGACGATGCCCATGCCGCACATCGACGAGTCGATCGCCGAACTCGGCCGCGCGATCGACGAATTGGGCATGGTCGGCGCCGTCATGAATACCACGGCGCTAGGCCGGGCCCTGGTGGACCCGGAATTCGCTCCGGTGTTCGCCGAACTCGATCGTCGCGGCGCGGTGCTGTACCTGCACCCCGCGGGCAACAGCGCGTGCAGTCCGCTGATCGCCGACTATCACCTGACCTGGATGGTCGGCGCGCCGGTCGAGGACACGATCAGCGTCATGCAGTTGATCACCCACGGATTTCCGGTGCGCTACCCGAACATCAAGGTGATCAACTCGCATCTGGGCGGAGCCCTGCCGATCCTGTTGCAACGTGCCGACAACCAATACCGTTGGGAGGCACCGCAAACCCCGGACCTGCCGAGCACTCTGGCCCGCCGGATGTGGTACGACACCGTCGGGCACGGCCATCTGCCGGCCTTGCGTGCCGCCATCGACTCCTTCGGCGCCGACCGGCTGATCCTGGGCACCGACTTTCCCTACGAGGCCGACGACATCTTCGTCCGCGCCGTCGACTACATCAACAGCCCCGGCATCGCCGCCGCCGATGCGAAGGCGATCCTGGAATCCAACGCCGAGTACCTCTTCCGCATCTCTCGTCGACATGGCTGAAACTGATTCGGCGCAATCGACTTCGGTCCGGTTCGACCCGATGCTGAGCGACCTCGTGGACGTCATGACCGACCTCGTCGGCTTCGGCGAGGTGAACACCTACCTCAGCGCCCAGCTGTCCCGGCTCGACCTCCGGTATCCGATGCCCGGCGACCACCCAATGCTGGGACGCAGCGTCCCCGACCCGGACGTCAGTTCCGCGGCAGGCGACAAGCGAATCTTCGACCTGCTCGTCACAGCACGCCCTGTCCCGCTCGCCTCGGCGGCGGGTGATTGTCCCGTCACCGGTCTCGAGGTGCCTCGGGCAGCCGGCGGCGCGCCGGACGCCGCAGCCGCGCTCACTCATTCGGGTGAGTGCGACAGCTACGTCGACTGCGGCAAAGTGGGGACATGCGGGAGCGCCCAGCGACCAGCGAGGCGGTTACAGACCGGGAATGGACGCGAGGGAGGTTCGATGACCAGGACGCACATGATCGTGCTGCCCGGCGGTGGATACGCCGAACACGCACCACACGAAGGAGAACCGATTGCCGACTGGCTGCGCTCCATCGGCGTCCAGGCAAGCGTCTTCCGGTATCCGCTCAATGTCCGGCACCCGGTTCCATTGAGGGCCTTACGCGCCGAGATCCGGCGCCGACGGGCCGAGGGCGCACAACGAGTCGGCCTCGTCGGATTCTCCGCCGGCGGCCATCTGGCCGGAATGGCGGCGTTGGCGCCCGGCGCGGACACCGCCGAAGCGGTTCAGTTCGCCGTGCTCGGCTATCCGATCACGTCGATGGAGACCGAGACCTACCGTCCTTCCCGGCTGATCCTGCTCGGTGCGGATGCCGGCCCGGAACTACGCCGGTCGACCTCGCTGGACGCCCTCGTTACGCCGCAATCACCCCCGTTCTTCGTCTGGCACACCGCAGAGGACGCCTACGTACCGCCCGAACACACCTACCGATTGGCTTCTGCATTGGCTGCGAACGAGGTACCCCATGCAGTGCATGTGTTCCCGCATGGCCCCCATAGCCTCGGCCTGGCACGCGGTGCCGGTGACACCGCGATCTGGACCACGCTGGCCCATCACTGGATCCATGAACAAGTGAGAGCCTGAAGCGGTTTGTTCGGTCGCCGCAGGGACTGATCAGGACCACCTGACGATCATGCGGCGTGGCGGCGGACGCGCGGGCCGCCACGCCGCACGGTGAAAATCGGTGGACCGGAACACCTTCGGTGAACTCGGGTTATCCCGGACAATCGACGCACGGCGATCAGGAAGGCGGGTCCGTCATGACTGCCGTTGAGCCCCTGAACAATCCACTGCCCATGATGGCCCGGGTGGCCTGGCAGACGATCCCGCTCACCGGCATCCTGTCGGCCGTCCTCGGCGTGTTGATCCTGGCCTGGCCCGGGCCGACGCTGGTCGTGGCGGGTGTCCTGTTCGGCATCTACCTGATCGTGGCCGGTGTGTTGCAGCTGGCCACGGCATTCGGGGACCATGTCCCCGCCGGGGTCCGCGTGCTGGCCCTGCTCAGCGGCGCGCTATCGCTGATCCTGGGCTTCCTGTGTTTCCGCGATGCGCTGGAATCCATCTTCCTGCTGGCCCTGGTCACCGGCTGGTGGCTGATCGTGCTCGGCGTCATGGAGGCCATCCATGCCGTCCAAATGCGCCGCGCCACCAGCTGACCGCGGGCTCACACGAATTCGCGGCGCTGCGCGATGCCGAGGGCGGCCCACCCCACTGGGACGTTGAGCCAGAAACTGAGCAAGCGGTAGACGAGCACGGCCGAGGTGGCCGCGCCGACGGCCGCCCCGAGCGCGGTGAGCCCCGCGATGAGCGCGGCCTCGAGCGCGCCGAGTCCGCCCGGTGTGGGCGCGGCGTTCGCCAGCAGGCGAGCGCCGATGTACACCGCGCCCACCTGTACGAACGGCAGACCGACGCCGAACGCGTGCAAACACAGCGCCAGACCGGCCATTTGCACGAGCGGCAGACCGAGGCCGCCCACCACACAGCGTGCGAGCTTGACCGGGTCGGCGGCGATCGCAGCGATCGCGTCGGCCGCAGAGCGCAGGAACCGCCAGACCTTCTCGCGCAGGAACCGCCGGCCCGGCCCGGTCATCGCCAAACCCACCCCGGCAATGACGAGGACGAACAGGACCGGCAGCAGCTCGCGGGCGGTGGGCAACTGCAGATGCACCTGGCCGCCGCGTCCGGTCCAGGCGAAGAAGACGACGGCCACGACCACCGAACCGAGCCCATTGAGCAGAGTCTGCAACCCGACCGAGGCGGTCGCCGCCCCGGCGTCGACCCCGGCCTTCTGCAGGAACCGCAGATTCAGCGCCATGCCCCCCACATTGCTCGGAGTTATCCGGTTGAGAAACGACGCAGCGAACTGGACGGTGTAGTTGGGCAGGAACGGCAGTCGCTCCGGAATCGTGCCGGATTGCAGCATTGTCGAGAAGAGTTGTGAGACAAAGGTCGTCGGCAGGGCGGCCAGGATCCACCACCAGTCGGCGGTGCGCAGGGCAGCGACGGCGGCCCCGGCGTTCGACAGCTGCGGCAGGATCAGATGCAGGACCAGAAATCCGCCCGCGAGACCCAGCGCCTGCTTCCACGTGAACCGGGCAAGCGGCGCCGGTTTCTGCTCCGGGGCATCCGTCGCGGATCGCACGTGCGCGGCCAGGTCGCGCAGCAGGCTCGGGCGTCCGCCCGGACGTAAGGTCCGGCGTCGCTCCGATGCACGTGCCGCGCGTGTTTCGGCTCGATCCCGGTCGGTGACCGCGCGTCGTGTCGCGCTCGTCAATGCCAGCGGCTGGAGATAGGGCGTGACGGTGGCCAGCCGCTGCGGACCGAGTCCGGTGAGCGCGGCGGCGACGGCACGCTCCGGTCCGACCTGAATCGCGGTGGCGGCCAGCAACTCCGCCACATCGGACCCGAGTTGTCGTGTCGTCGCCGCGAGCTGTCCTCGGGCGAAAGCGGTCAGTCGCGTGTGGCCATCCGGTGTCACCAGCACATGGTCGGGCCGCAGGGCGCGGTGGGCGATGCGATGCTCCTGCAAGCGTGCGACCGAGGTCCAGACATCGGTGAGCAGAGCATCGGAGGGGTTCCGCAGCATGGTCGTGGTGACGGGAGTGGTGGCCAGCAGCGCACCGCCTCCGGCGACCGGGTAGGCGATGGCGGGCTCGACCACCCGCGCGCCCGCGCGGTCGGCAGCCACCAGCATGAGCAGCTCGTGTTCGGTTGCGGCCAGGGGTGTTTGGGCGACATCGCCGGGTTCGCGCAGCAGGAACCACCGCGACCAGCGCCGGAACAGGTCTCGACGCTGGTCGTCACCCGCGAGTACCCGGATGGTGAACGCCGGGCCGGAGGTTTCGGCGAGATACAGCACCCCTTCACCTGGGATGCGTTCGGCGGCAGGGAGTTCGGTGAGGCAGGTGACAGGTATACCGCAATCGATGAGCGCCGCCGCGACAGCTCGAGCCGAGGGCCGGTCATCGGGTGCGCCGCCGATCAGCAGGATCGCGGATCCGGCGACCGCACCGATGGCCGGCGCAGCCACTGCCTCGAGCGGGACGATCGAGGCAGTGGCTGCGCTCAGGATCGCGCACCACATCGGCAGAGCCCATACCGCGCGCCGTCCGCGTGCCGGGAGCCAGGGTCCGGCGGCGACGGCGGCCGCCGCGCATCCGGCGAGGTAGATCATGGACGGCCAGCCCGCGGGAACGAGGCCGCCGCGGCCGGCCAGAACATCGGGCCACTGTCCTGGCCTGCTGCCCGCCAGCGCGAGATCGGTGAGCAGCCAGGCGATCAGCACGCCGAGCCCGGCCGCGGGGAGTATCCGCGCCAGCGCGTCCCAGCGCTGCCTGGTGCGGACCGCCCACAGCGCGGTCAGCGGTGCGGCAATGGCGACGACCTGCACGATTCCCACGAGCGCATCGCGCAGTCCCGGGGGCAGCGCGGTCACGGCCTGCAGCAGTCCCTGCTGCGAGGTCCGCGCGAAATAGCGTGTCGCGGTGGCCAATACGACCGTTACCGTCAACACAGCGACGGCTGCTGCCAGTCGAAGGGCATCGGCCGCGCGGCGGACGTCGCCCGGTGGCGGGGCGTCGATCACCGGTGGGACATCGGCGACGGTCCGGGTCGGCATGCAAACGCCCCTTTCACGGTGCTGCGGCCGGTTCTCATCCTTGCCGTCCCGGCCGAGATTCGCAGGGCTTCAGTTGTTCGGTGAGCTCGCTACCGGCTGCGGCATCATGGCCTGCCACAGGGGGGTCGGGTCGCCGTGGGTGGCCCGGCGGAATTCCTCCCAGTACCAGTCCTGGCCGAGCAGTTGCTTGAGGCGGGGGATGGCCTCGCCGTCAGGGCCACTGTAGTAGCGGACCTTGCGGGTGTTGCCGTCGGTGACCATGCGGAAGATCACGTCGGCGGTGAGGGCCGGGTCGGAGCGGACCAGGTTCAGCGACCCGAAACGCGTCATGGAGTCCAGATATTCGGCCGGGACGTCGGCGGCGCGGTCGACCTTGTCGAAGATGCGGGTGTCCATGTTGCCGGGCAGCAGCGCTTTGACGACGACCCCGAATTCGGCGAGTTCGGTGTGCAGGCCCTCGCTGAGCGAGACGACCGCGGCCTTGGACGCCTCGTACACGGAGGTGTACGGATACCCCTGGTCGGCGCTGATCGAGCCGACATTGACGATCACGCCGGAACCCTGCTTGCGCAGGATCGGGATGAACGCCTTGTTGAGCGCGATGAGCCCGAACACATTGGTCTGGAACTGCCGGCGCGCCTGGTCCATGGTCGTGGCCTCCAACGGACCGGCCTGGTAGTAGCCGGCGTTGTTGACCAGGGCGTCGATGCGGCCGAACTGCGCGAGCGCGAGTTCGCCGAAGGCGAGATCGGCGTCCTCGTCGTTCACGTCGAGCAGCAGGGTCGCGACATGGCCGATTCCCTTGTGCACGTCCAGATCTGATTCCTTGCGGACCGTCGCCACGACATTCCATCCGGCCGCGGCGAACCGCTCGACGCTGAGACGTCCGAAGCCGCTCGAGGTGCCGGTGATCACGATGGTGGGCTGGGACATTGCCACTCCTCACTGGTGGGTGCTGGCGGGACGAAGGGGCCTTCGAACCCACTGAAGTTAGTACAACACTGTTTCGTTAATAGCGCAACAGTGTTGCGCTATGCTGCTGTCATGAGTCCGACCCCACCCCTGCGTGCCCGCAGTGCCGAGGCCAAACAGCAACGTGAGCAGGCGATTCTCGATGCCGCGCGGACGCTCGCCGGTGAACGCAGCGTGCGTGAGGTCACGCTCACGGATATCGCCGCTGCCGTCGGCATGCACAAGTCCGCCATGCTGCGCTATTTCGAGACGCGGGAGCAGATCTTCCTGGCGCTCACCGCCGAGGGCTGGCGGGATTGGTCGGCCGAGGTGGGAACCCGGCTGGGCGAATCGGCCGATCCCGATCCCGGGGCGATCGCGTTCGCGCTGGCGAGTTCTCTCGTCGCGCGCCCGCTGTTCTGCGACCTGCTCGCGCAGGCCCCGATGAACCTGGAACGCAACGTCTCCCTCGAGACCGCCTACGCGTTCAAAACCGAGGTGCTCGCCGAAGTCGCCACTCTGACAGCCACTTTGCGTCAACTGCTGCCGATCACCGAAATTGCGGCGACCGATGTCGTCTCCACGGCCACCAGCATGGCCGGGGCGCTATGGCAGATGGCCGCGCCCGGTACCGGCCTGCGCGCACTCTACGAGTCCCGCCCCGAACTGGCCCACGCCGTGGTCGACGTCGAACCGAAACTCACCCGCATCCTCACCGCCCTGCTGATCGGGCTCGAGACGGCATCCTGACTGCTGGTCCTTCAATCGAGATTCGCACGGGCGCAGCGGAATTGAACATGTGAGGTGCCGGGTCCGGATCGCCGTCGTCTGCTCATGTTCCGTGGATCGGCTCGGGGGGTCCGGCGAGCTCGGTCCGACGCCACTGACCCGGCGGTTGCCCATGGTGGCGGCGGAAGGCGGCGGCGAAGGCGTTGGGTGAGGTGTAGCCGGTATGGTCGGCGATCTGGGCGAGGGTCAGCTCGCCGGTACGGAGATGGTCACGAGCGAGGGTCATTCGCCATTCGGTGAGGTACTGCAGGGGAGGTTGGCCGAGGGCTCGTTCGAAGTGCCGAGCGAATGCAGGACGTGAAAGTCGGCTCAGAGCTGCCAGTTCGGGCACCGTCCATGGATGACCGGGGTCGGAGTGGATGGCGTGCAGTGCTGGGCCCAGCCGGGAATCGCCGGCCGCCCGGTACCACGCGGGCGCTGTCGGGTTCTGTTCGAAACAGGCACGCATCGCCAGCACCAGCAGCACATCGAGAAGCCGGTCGAGGACGGTTTGCTGTCCGGGGGCCGGTCCGCTCAGCTCGCGCGACAGCATGGCGATGACATCGTGCAGGGGATCACCGGTGGCGGTGCGCAGGAGCAGGATCGGGGGCAGGGTGCGGATCAGGCCTTGGCCGACGTCGCCGGCGAATCGATATGCGCCACACAGGAATACCGTCGCGTTCCGGAGGTCGGCGTGCTGGTCGTCGGTGTGGAGTTCGCGGAAGCGTTCCGGTGGGATACAGGTTGCTCGCGCTTCGTGTGCGATGTGGTGGTCGGGGCCGCCGCGGACCAGTGCCAGGTCGCCGGGAGTCAGTTCGATCGCGCTCGTGTGATCGTCGAGCCACAGCCATGCGCGGCCCTGTACGACGGTGTGCGCGGTCAGCTGGATGGTGCCGGGCAGCCGCAGCCCCCACGGTGGCTGCGCGACCGAGCGGGCGAACACCCCACCCGACGCGCGGGCACACGCTAAATGGTCTTGCAGAACATCCACTTGATGAGAGTATCTCATCGTAATTGGAGAGTTTCGCACATTGATAAGCTCAATCGATGCCGCCAGGATGATCGTATGAAGAATCCGACTGCTATCACCCTCGTGCTCGGCGCCACCGGTAAGACCGGTTCGCGCGTGGCGAGCAAGCTGCGCGCGGCCGGGATCGGGGTGCGCACCGCGGCCCGAACCGGCGCCGACGTCCGCTTCGATTGGGACGACTCCCGCACCCATGCACCCGCGCTCGCGGGTGCCGAGCGGGTCTATCTCGTCGGTCCGGTTGGGCGTATCGACTTCGCCGGGCAGGTCTCGGCGTTCCTGGATCAGGCCGAGGTCGCCGGCGTCGGTCACATCACCTATCTCAGCGCCTACGGGGTCGACGCCGCGCCACCGGAAATGGCCACGCGCAGTGTGGAACTCGACCTGATCGGTCGCACGGGCCTCGGCCACACGATCCTGCGCCCGGCGTGGTTCATGCAGAACTTCAGCGAAACCTTCCTGGCTCCGGTCAACGGAGTCATCGCGGTCCCCACCGGCAATGGCGCGGAGGCGTTCATCGATGCGGACGACATCGCCGCGGTCGCGAGCGCGACCCTCGCCGATCCGGTCGCGCACGTGGGCGCGCAGTACACGCTCACCGGTCCGGAAGCGATCACCGTCGCGGACGCGGCCGCCATCATCAGCCGCGTCTCGGGTACCACGGTGACTCATCTCGACATCGACCGCGATGAATGGATCGCCGCCGCCATCGCGGGCGGAATTCCGGACGAGTACGCGTCGGTGCTGCGCATGCTGACCGAAACCATCGCATCCGGACATGGTTCACGGCCGACCGGTGATGTGGAGAAGGTAACCGGTTCGGCGCCAACGGACTTCACCGATTTCGCTCACCGCACGGCAGCAGCCTGGAGTAAGGAGACAGCCCGATGACCCGGATCGGCAATCTCGAGGATTTCCGTGCCCTGGACCCGTTCTTCCGAATCATCGAGCAAGGCGTCGACGGCCTCGTGGACGGCGACCATTTCTTCGACATGCTCGCCGAGGACGTCGTCATCGAATACGTGATCACGGTTCCCGGCTATCCACGCCGGGTGATCGGCCGGCAAGCCGTCGCCGACCTGTATCGCCCCTACGGCGAGACCTTCGTCCTCGACCACTGCCACGACGTGGCCGTCCACCACGACAAGGACACCGGCGTCGTCGTTCTCGAATACGCATCCCAGGGCCGCACCGTCGCCACCGGTGCCGCCTACGCCAACCGCTATATCTCGGTGCTGACCATCGCCGATCGCAAGATCGTGCACTGGCGCGACTACCTCGACCCGCTGGCGGTCTTCGACGCTATCGGATGGCCCACCGACACCTGAGGTCTCCCCTTTACGCCCCCTGGCAGGATTTCGCGGCGGTGCGGATGACGTCGATCACCAGGCCGGGCTGGGACAGCATGGGGACATGGCTGCTGGCCACCTCGTAGGTGCTGGCGTTCATGCGTTTCGCGCAGAAGCGCTCCAACTCGGGATGCACGGTGCGGTCGTTGCCGGCCACGATGTACCAGCTCGGCTTCGACTTCCATGCGGTGCCCGAGACCTGCTGGTCGAAGAGGTCCGCGGTGGGTACGCCCTGGGTCGCCAGCACGAGTTGCTGCTCCTGTTCGGAGAGATCGCCCGCGAAGTACTCGATACCGTCCGGTCGCAACCAGATTCGACCCTCGGCGATCTCGATGTGCGCGAACAGATCCGTCGTGGGGAACTTGGCCTGCAGACTCTGCGACGTCTCGTCCTCGTCCGGGGCGAGCGCGGCGATGTAGACGAGTCCCGCGACCCGGTCATCGGTCCCCGCGGCCGTGATGACGGTGCCACCGTACGAGTGACCGACGAGGATGGCCGGGCTGCTCACCCGGCCCAACGCCCGCTTGACGGCGGCGACGTCACCTTCCAAGGTATCGAGGCTGTTCTGCGTGGACACCACCTCGTGCCCCTCCGCCTGCAATGTGGGAATCACCTTGCTGAAGCAGGACCCGTCGGCCCACAAACCGTGAGCGAAGACAATGCTCGGTGTGGTCGGCGTCGACATGATGCGCACCCTTCCTCGGCACGGATCAGCCGGATCCGCACCGCACTAGGTTGGTTCTCCGTCTTCGAGCCGTGACGGCCGGATCGGCCCCCACAGCCATCATCGTCCTCCCACGACCCACACCGGGGCCGAGCTTTCGCGAGGTTCTGTCGAACCCACCCTTGCGCACACGCCATTCGAAGAGCCGGCGTCGGCCGCAGCCGGGTGCGTGCCGCGCGGCGGTGGGTGCGAGGCCGGGAACGCCGGAGGCACTGACCTCGGTCGAGCCGGTCGCGGTTATGGCCGGGTCTTCAGCCCGAGAGCGGGTACGAGTCGGCGGCGCAGGTAGCCGCGCAGGCGTTCGGAGTCGCTGGTGGCGGGGGTGTCGAATTGCAGGATCGAGATGAGGAATCTGATAGTCGTTTCGGCGATTTCGTCGAGATCCAGTTCCAGGTCGGGCTCGTATCGGCGGATGGGTTCGAGATAATGCCGGGCCAGGCGCAGTGACTCCGGTGTCATCAGCGTGGCGAGCCACTCGGCGTCGGCGGAGTCTGCCGAGGACAGGGCGGTCCGCTGGGTTTCACGCAGTAGCCGCGCGCCCGCGACGGTGGCCTCCACCACGAAATCCGCTGCCGTGGACGCATGGCTCGCCTCGTCGACGATGTGCTGGAACAACCCGGCCGAGACATGCGTCGCGGCGAGTTCGATCAACTCTTCGCGGCCGCTGAAGTGCGCGTAGACGGTCGGTCGTGAGACCCGCGCCTCGGCGGCGACCACGCTGATCGACGTACGCGCGCGCCCCAACCGGATCAGGCATCGGGCGGCGGCCTCGACGAGCCGCTGCCGCGCGCCCGCGCCGTCCATGGGTGGATCCCCACCCCAGGCCAACTTCGGAGCTGTCACAGTGGGTCATCCTAGGCGCTTTACAGATTTATCCAGAAGTGTATAGCTTGTAACCCATGGCTGAGTCGCTCTCGTCCGTGGATCTCACCGATCTGGACAACTTCGCCGCGGGCTTCCCGCACGGCCTGTTCGCCCTGCACCGCACCGAAGCTCCCGTGTACTGGCACGAGCCCACTGCGCACACTCCCGACGGTGAGGGGTTCTGGTCGGTGGCGACCTACGCCGAGACCAAGGAGGTTCTGACCAGTCCCGCGACCTACTCCTCCGAGACCGGCGGCGACCGGCCCTACGGCGGTACCGTGCTGCAGGACCTGCCGATGGCGGGTGTGGTGTTGAACATGATGGACGATCCGCGGCACTCCAGGATTCGGCGTCTGGTGTCGAAAGGCTTGACGCCCAGGACGGTTCGCAACCTGGAAGAGGATCTGCGGGCGCGTACCGGGCGCCTGCTGGACACCGTCGTCAGTGGCGGCGACCACGACTTCCTCACCGAGATCGCGGCCGAGCTTCCGATGCAGGCGATCTGCTTCCTGCTGGGCATCCCCGAGGCGGATCGTCACCGTCTGTTCGGGCTCATCGAGCATGTCTTCGACATTCCCGGCGGCCAGGACTACCTGACCACGAGCCCGGAACGGACGGCGGCTATAGGGGAACTCTACGAGTACGGCCTGGCGCAGATCGCCCAGCGCCGGGCAGATCCGGGCGCGGACATGCTGTCGCTGGTCGTCCACGCGGAGATGCCGGACGAGGACCCGCCGCGCCTGTCCGACGAGGAATTGCGATCGTTCTTCAATCTGCTGTTCTCCGGCGGCTCCGACACCACCCGCAACGCCATCGCGGCCGGACTTCTCGCGCTGATCGAAAACCCTTCGCAGCTGGCCGAATTGCGTGACAACCCGGAACTACTGCCGGTCGCTATCGAGGAGATCGTGCGCTGGACCGCGCCGTCTCCGTCCAAGCGCCGCACCGTCACCCGCCCCGCCGAACTGGCCGGGCACCGGCTGGAGCCGGGTCAGAAAGTGTTGGTCTGGGAGGCCTCGGCCAACCGTGACGAGCTTCGATTCGACCATGCCGACCGCTTCGATATCCATCGAGACCCCAACCCGCACTTGGGATTCGGACAAGGCATTCATTTCTGCCTCGGCGCGCATCTGGCCCGGTTGGAGATGCGGGTCGTATTCGAGGAGCTGTTCGCCCGCTTCGACGGCTTCGAACTCGCCGGACCGGTCGAGTGGACACGCAGCAGCCGCCACACCGGACTGCGTCACCTGCCGCTGCGCATGACCGCACGCTGACCGAATCCATTGCTGTCCTGCGGGACTCGTCAACCAGACCCTCGCGCAGAAGAAAGTTGTTTCCATGGGGAGAGCTCGACAACTCGCCGACCGCTATGTGGACAGGGTCGACGCCGGTGACCTCGATGGCATCGTCGCACTGTTCGCCGACAATGCCGAGCTGCTCAATCCGTTCGGGCATTTCGCCGGTTCCGAGCAGATTCGCGGCTTCTATGAGAAGACCATCCTCGCGGTCACTCCCAGGGTCACCGCCGCCGGGTGGATCGAGCAGGACAACCGAATCGCCTTCGAACTCCAAGCGCGAGTCGACGGCTACGACGCGGTCCAATACGCCATGGACCATCTCACCGTCGCGGCCGACGGCGACCACATCGCACGCATGGCCCTCTACTACCGCCAAGTTTCGCAGTGACCCCGAATGTTTCGAAATAGATTGCACAAGTGGGAGATTCCGCGTCCGATCGATGTGCCGCGGGACTCAGGGGGAGCTGGGGCGCGTGGCGGTCCAGTCGACCATGAGATTGCGTTCGGCGAACAGCCAGACGCCGTCCTGCTTGATCATGGTGTCGAGGTAGCGGATCGAGGCCGCCATGATGGTGCGGGACCCGTCCTCGTTCTCGGTCAGGTGACTATCGCAATGGCCACTACGGCATCACCGAAGAAGACCAGAGGGCAGCCACCATTTGTGCGATACCTCGGAAAAGCCCCCCGATTTCGCTCCACAACGCCAGCAGCAGAATGGATTCCAGCACGTCCCGGAAACAGCCCCATTTGGCAACTGTGAACTCGACCTGGACCAACCCCGCCCGTGGTGCATCGGTGAGCCATATGGCAGCGGTGGCGGGCAGTTCGCATACGTGGTCTCTGCGCGTCGAGCTTTCGTGGAACGTGTGTGGCACTTGCTCGTTTCGCGGCGCTGAAGAAAGCGGCGACTCCATGAGAATCCGGCGCCGCCAATTCTCATAGGAGTCGTCGGCATTGCGATTCGCTCACCGCCCTTGCCCGGGTCCAGGTCCGCGGTCAGGAGTGCAGCGCTGGCTCGAACTGAGTAATTCGATGACAAGTAGCTAACGGCTGGCGCGGCTAGCGGGATATCGGCCGGATGCATTCGGAAGCGGAGGGTGCTGTGCAACGTCTGGTACGGCCACGGATTTGCCAGGTGCGCATGGAATTCGGCATTTCTTCCGGATCCGGCCGTGCTTGCCGCTTAAGCTATCTACGCCGTACGACAAATGCTTGATGTAGAGAAGCTTTGAGTCCAGGAGGTGCGGAATGCCGGAAGCCGGCCGTTGGTGCCGCTCACGTCCACTATTGATTGCGAGTTTTTTGCCGGTTGCCGTCATCCTCGGAACCGGAGTCGCCGCGGCATCCCCGGATGGCACCGCGCCGCCACCTGCCCCGCTACCCACGACAGCGGACTGGCTATCACTCAGGCAATTCGCGCAGGGGCAGGATCCGTTCGCGCTGCCGACCGAACTCGCTCCGCTCGTCCAGTCGCCGGTCGGCGTCGCACCCGCGGTCGATATGAGCAGCGGCGATCCAGCCATCGGCCCGGCGAATCCGCTTGCCGCCGCGGGTTGGACCGGAATCGACAATGTGGACGCGGCGGACTTGATGCCGGCCGTGGATCAGCAACCGGTCCAGTCGTTCTGCGCGTACCTCCCGGTGGATCCCCAGAGATGCTCCGTCGCCGTCGTCGACGCGGGCGTCGGTGCGGCAATCGGTGCAGGCCTCGGCGCGGGAGTGTCCGCGCCCGTCGCGATAGGTGCGGGCCTGGTCGGGGCGGCCGCCGGGTTCGTCGTCGGTATCCCTTTCCTGCCAACCGGTTTGGTTGTCGGCCCGCTCCTCGGCGCGGCTGTCGGCGTGGCGGTCGTCGCCGGACCGGCCGCCCTGCTCGGTGGGGCGCTCGGGGCGTCGGTCGGGGCGATACTGGGCCTCGCTTCGCCCCTCTCGCCGCCGGGCGGCCCGACCGATGGATCCGGCGCGCCCGTCACGTCGCCCTGAAGGACGCGGTCATCGCTCCAATCGTGTGTTGAGAATCCGGGCGATCTGAGCAACCGCGCCCGGTTCGGTCATCGCGAGGTGGGCCGCATCGATGTCGAAGGTCGAAATCCGGCCACGGACCACCTGCGCCCACCCCTCGTGACCCGCAGCATCGGATCGCCTGTCCTGTGTCGCGGTGAAATAGAGCATGTCGCTGTCCAGGACCGCCGGCCGCCACGCACTGGCTGCCCGGATCGCCAGGTTGTAGGCGTCGGTCAGGCGCTCGATCCTGGCGGCGTCGATGCCCAGGCCGCCCCCGAAGTGCTGTTCGATCAGATCGGCAGCCTCCTCGGCGGTCGCATCGGCGCTCACGAAATCGACGCCCATGACCGGGCCGAGATTGCTGATCAGCTCTCCGGCCGTGACGGCGCGGACCGTCGACTCGTCGACACCGCCCACTTCGGCGTCCAGCAGTGCCAGTAGCGCGACCTCTTCACCGGCGGCGCGCATCTCGACGGCAATCGCGTGGGCGATCACGCCACCCAGCGACCAGCCGAGGAGGTGATAGGGGCCGTGTGGCTGAACCGCGCGAATCTCCTCGAAATAGCGTTCCGCCATGTCCCGGATCGACGTCGGACCGGGGTCCTCGCCGCCGATCTGCGGCGCCTGAAGGCCGTAGATCGGCCGGCCGGCGGCGAGGTACCTGTCGAATGTGCGGTAACACCACGACAGGCCCAGGGCCGGGTGGATACAGAACAGTGGCGGTTGCTCACCGCCGGTCCGGATCGGCAGCAATACGTCGAAGCCGATGTCGGTCCGCTCGACGGTGGTACCGGAGCGCATTCCGGATTCGATCCGCTTCGCCAGGTCGGCCGGGCAGGGATCGGACAACATCCAGCTGATCGGAACCTCGTAGTCGAGTCCCTTGCGCAACTCGCTCACCACTTGCACCGACTTCAGCGAGTTGCCGCCCAAAGCGTAGAAGTCGTCGTCGGCGCCCACCCGTTCCACACCGAGTACCGCTTCGAAGGCCCGCGCGACCTCCTCTTCCAACCACGACGAGGGCTCCCTGAACTCTCCCACCGCGAGCACCGGCTCCGGTAGTCGCGCACGGTCCAACTTGCCCGACACCGTGAGGGGCACCGTGTCGAGCGCCACCACCGTGGTGGGCACCATGTAGTCGGGCAGTTCGCTTGCCACGTGCGCCAGGACCGCCGCGGTATCGATCGTCGCGCCCGCGGCGGGCACCACGTAGCCGACGAGATGGTCCGCCGTACCGGTGGTGTGCACCACGGCGATCGCGCGGGCGACGCCCGGGTGCTCGGCGAGTACGGCCTCGATTTCACCGAGTTCGATACGCAGGCCGCGCAGCTTCACCTGGAAATCGGTGCGGCTCAGGTATTCCAATTCGCCGCTGTGGCGCCAGCGCACCAGGTCGCCGGTGCGGTACAGGCGTCCGCCGTCACCGTAGGGGTCGGCCACGAACCGTTCCGCGGTCAGGCCCGGACGTGACTGATAGCCGCGCGCGAGCTGGGCGCCCGCCAGGTACAGTTCCCCGGCGACACCGGGTGGTACCGGATGTAACCGGTCGTCGAGTACGTATGCCCGCGCGTTCCATACCGGTGAGCCGATCGGCATGGTGCCGCTGTCGGATTCGATCACCCGATGCGCGGTTGCGGCCACGGTGAACTCGGTCGGCCCGTACAGGTTGTGCAACTCGACCCCGGGCCAGGTTCGCCGCACGTCGGCCACCACGTCGGGCCCGAATGCCTCACCACCCACCAGGAGCGTCCGCACCGACTCCAGCGACTCCGCCGGCACCGCGTCCGCCAATACCGCCAGCATCGACGGTACGAGGGCGGTGATCGTGACCCGCTGGGCAGCAATGGTTTCGGCGAGATACGCGAGGTCGGTATGCCCGTCGGCGCGCGCGATCACCAGCCGCGCCCCCATCGCCAGGGTCGTGAACACCTCCCATACCGACATGTCGAACGTAGCCGGGGACTTCTGCAGCACCACGTCGTTCGACGTCAACGCGTAGGTCTCGGCGTGCCACCGCAACTGGTTCACCACCGAACAATGCGATACCGCAACACCTTTCGGCCGGCCGGTCGACCCCGAAGTGAATAGCACGTAGGCGAAGTTGTGCGGTCGCAGCGGCCCGAGCCGATCGGCGTCGGTAACCGGCGCGTCATCGAATCCGGACAGCGCCAGCCCATCGAGGGACGAGAGTTCCAACACCGGCGCGGCGATCGACAGCATGTACTCGATGCGGTCGGCCGGCAGGTCCGGATCGACCGGGACGTACCCACCGCCGGCGGCGTGCACCGCGTACATGGCGGTGACCTGGTCCAGTGAACGCCGCATACGCAGCGCCACCAACGACTCCGGACCCACTCCACGGCCGATCAACCACCGCGCCAACCGGTATACGCGAGAAGCGAATTCCGCATAACTCAGCGACTGTTCGCCGAATACCACTGCGGGCCCATCGGCATGCGCCCGCACCGAGTCGGCGAAGACCGAGGCGAGCGTCTCGCCCGGAGGGAGCCGGTGATCGGTCGAATTCCACTGCGTCAGAACGGCTTCGCGTTCATCGGCGCCGAGTAGATCCACCTCGTGCACCGGCTGCGTCGAATCGGCCGCCAGTGCGCCGAGCAACCGCAGCAGGCGATCGGCGATCGTGGTCACCGTGGCCGCGTCGAAGAGGTCGCTCGCGTACGTGACCGCGCCGCTGATGCCGGCCGGGGCACCGGTGGAGTCGTAGGAATCCGACACCGTGACCAGCAGATCGAACAGCGCGGTGTCGGTCTCGGCCGTCACGGCCGATACCGAGAGCCCCGGCAGGTCGAACTCGGCCTTGGCGAGGTTCTGGAATGCCAGCATCACCTGGAACAGCGGATGGTGAGCGTGCGACCGCACCGGGTTCAGCTCCTGCACCAGCCGCTCGAATGGCACATCGGCGTGCCCGAACGCGGCCAGGTCGGTCCCGCGCACGTGCTCGAGCAGCTGGGTGAACGTCATTCCCGGGGTCAACCGGGTCCGCAGCACCAGGGTGTTGACGAACATCCCGACCAGATCGTCGAGTTCGGGCTCGCCGCGTCCCGCGTACGGAGTGCCGATCGCTATGTCGTCAGTGTCGGCCAGCCGGGCCAGCGTGGCCGCCAGCGCCGCGTGGAAGACCATGAACAGCGTCGTGTTGTGTGCTCGCGCGACCTGCTGCAATGCCGCGTGCAGATCGGCGCCGACGGTGATCGGCACGGTCGCGCCCGCATAGGTCTGCACGGGCGGCCGCGGCCGGTCGGTCGGTAGCTCCAGCAACGGCGGGAGCTCCGCCAATTCGAGTGTCCAGTAGTCGATCTGGGCGCGTAGCACCGAGTCGGGATCGTGTTCGGTCCCCAGCACCGTTCGCTCCCAGATCGCGTAGTCGGCGTACTGCACCGGCAGCACGGGCCAGCTCGGTGTCTCCCCGACCAGGTGTGCGGTGTACGCGGACATCATGTCCCGGGCCAGCGGGCCGAGCGACGACCCGTCGCAGGAAATGTGGTGCACCACCACGGCCAGGACCCACTCGTGCTGCCCGAGCTCGAACAACCGGATCCGCAACGGTGCGTCGACCGTCACATCGAACACCGTCGAGACGGAGACCGACAACGATTCGGCCAGTTCCGATTCCGTCACCGGGGTCACGGTGACCGGCGGAATCGCCTCGGCTGTGCGCAGGACGACCTGCGACGGCTCGCCCTCGGCATACGGGTAGACGGTCCGCAATACCTCGTGCCGGTTCAGCACATCCGCGATGGCCGCGCGCAGCGCGTCGAGATCCAGCTCTCCGGACAGCCGCAGGATGATCGGAATACTGTAGGCGGCCGAGCCGGGCTCGAGCCGGTTCAGGAACCACATCCGTTGCTGTGCGTACGACAGGGGAATGCGCTGCGGCCGTGGCTGTGCGGTCAGCGCCACCCGCCCGGTGTGGGCCTGCGATTCGGCGCGCGCGGCCAACCTCGCGACCGTCGGCGCCTCGAAGATCATCGACACCGGGACGGTCGCGTCGAGCGCGGCACCGATCCGGGCGGCGACGCGAGTCGCCACCAGGCTGTTGCCACCCAGTTCGAAGAAGTCGTCGTCGGCGCCGATCGGACCGTCGATGCCGAGAACGTCGGCGTAGACGCCGGCCACTATCTCCTCCACCGGTGACGCCGGGGCCCGGAATCGCCTGGCCTGCACGACGGGTGCGGGCAGGGCCGCGCGGTCGAGCTTTCCATTCGGCGACAAGGGGATCGCGTCGAGGATCATCACCGCGGCGGGCACCAGGTACGACGGCAGCATCTCGGCCAGCGCCGCCCGCAACTCCTCGCCCGAGAGGCTCGTCCCGATTTCGGGCACCACATAGGACACCAGCTGCGCCGGACCCGTGCCCGTATGCCACGGCGTCGTGATCGCGTATGCCACGTCCGCCCGCGCGCTCAGCGCGGCGTCGATCTCGCCCAGCTCGACCCGGTAGCCGCGGATCTTCACCTGGAAGTCGTTGCGCCCCAGGAATTCCAGGTCGCCGTCGGCCTTCCAGCGCACCACATCACCGGTGCGGTACATGCGGCGCCCGGGTTCCCCGAACGGGTGCGCCACGAAACGCGCCGCACTCACCGCCGCCTTGTCCAGGTACCCGCGCGCCAGTGCCGGGCCTGCCAGATACAACTCTCCGGCCACCCCCACCGGAACCGGCTGCATCCGGGCATCCAGGACCAGCGCCTGGATGCCCGGCAGCGGGGCGCCGATCGTCGGCCGGTCACCCGATCGCAGCGCACCCGTCGCCGTGGCGACAATCGTGGCCTCGGTCGGCCCGTACAGCTCCCGGAACTTCCGGGCGCCGGCGGGATCGGTTCCCGCCCAACGGTTCACCAGATCCGCCGGGACTTCGTCACCGCCGGACATCACCACCCGCACGTGGTCCAGCCCGGCCGGATCCACCGACGCCAGCGCGGCAGGGGTCATGAAGGCATGGGTCACCCGCTGCACGCGCAAGAGCTCGGCCAACTCTCCACCGCCGTAGATCCCCGTCGGCGCCACGACCAGCGCACCGGCCCGGCTGACCGCCATCAGGGTCTCCAGCAGGGCGGCGTCGAACGACGGCGACGCGAAATGCAACACCCTGGACGTGTGCCGGAGGTCGAGGTCGGCGCGGAGCCACGAGACGAAATCGGCGATGCCGGAATGGGTGACGGCGACGCCCTTCGGCACCCCGGTGGATCCGGAGGTGAAGATCACGTAGGCAACGTTCGAGGCCCGCAGCGGCCGGAGTCGCTCGTCATCGCCGACCGGGCCGCTCGCCAACCCGTCGATCCGTGCGGCCACGGCCTCGTCGTCGAGCACGATCCAGTCCACCGTATCGGGCATCCCGGCAGCTGCCGACGACACCGTCACGCCCAGCGTCGCACCAGAATCCGCCACCATCTGCGTGATCCGGCCTTCGGGATAGCTGGGGTCGACCGGCACGAAGGCCGCACCCGACTTCACCACCGCCCACCACGCGACGACGGACTCCATCGACCGCGCTGCCGCCACCAGCACCGAATTCTCCGGTCCGGCGCCTCGGCTGATCAGCAACCTCG
This sequence comes from Nocardia sp. NPDC059228, assembly GCF_042754245.1. Classification (NCBI taxonomy): domain Bacteria; kingdom Bacillati; phylum Actinomycetota; class Actinomycetes; order Mycobacteriales; family Nocardiaceae; genus Nocardia; species Nocardia sp. NPDC059228. The sequence goes on from NZ_JBHZAL010000024.1 coordinate 117,439, forward strand.
CCAGCCGGCTCGATCGCTCGTCCAGCTGTGCATACGACAACGTGGCATCTCCCGCGACGACGGCAATACCGTCGCCGTTGTCCCGGACGGCCGAGGCGAACACCTCCGGCAGCGATCCGCACGGCTCCGACGCCGCCGAGGTGTGTTTGCCCACCCGCCAGGTGAGCGCCGAGCGCTCGTCGGCGTCGAGCCAGTCGATGTCCCCGACCACGATGGCCGGATCGTCGACGACGGCTTCCAGGACCCGCACCAGCCGCCGGGCGATTCCCGCCGCGGTCTCCTCGTCGAAGAGATCCCGTGCATAGCTCATCATTCCCGAGACACCTTGCGCCACACCGGAATCGAACGATTCTGACAGCACCAGTTGCAGGTCGAACTGGGTCGCCCCGGTATCCACCTCCGCCCGGGCGACCCGGACATCGGGCAGTGTTACCTCGACGTTCGACAGGTTCTGGAACGCCAGGACCACCTGGAACAACGGATGCCGCGCCGCGGATCGCTCCGGCTTCAGCTCCTCCACGACCCGCTCGAACGGCACATCCGCGTGCTCGAATGCCAGCAGGTCCGTGTCACGCGCGCGCGTCAGCAAATCGGTGAACGGCTCGCCGGTATCCACCCGGGTCCGCAATGCCAGCGTGTTCACGAACATCCCGACCAGCTCGTCCAGGCCGGGTTCGCCCCGCCCCGCGACCGGGGTGCCGATCACGATGTCCTCGGTGTTGCCGAGCCGCCCCAGAACCGTTGCCAGCGCGGCATGCATCACCATGAACAGCGACGATCCCCGCGACCGTGCCAGCGCGAGCAGCTGCTCGTGCAGCCTCGCACCGATCTCCAGCGGTATCCGGCCGCCCGACAGCGAGGCGACGGCCGGGCGTGGCCGGTCCGCCGGGAGGTCCAGCCGGTCCGGTGCGCCGGCGAGCGTCGAGCGCCAGAAGTCCAGCTGGGTGGACATCAACGACGCCGGATCGTCTGCGGCCCCCAGCATCTGCCGTTGCCACCACGCGAAATCCGCGTACTGCACCGCGAGTGGCTCCCACTCCGGCGCGTGCCCGGCCAGCCGCGCGGCATACGCCACCATCACGTCATGGGCCAGCGGGCTCATCGACTGACCATCGCCGGCGATGTGATGGACCACCAGCACGAGCAGGAATTCTCCTGTGTCACTGCCGGGTTCGGCGTCGAGCTCGAACAATCCGACTCGCATCGGCACTCGGGCGGTCACATCGAATCCGCGTCGCACGAACTCGCCCACCACGTCCGGGACCGCATCCGCCGATACCCGCACCGGCTCCACCGGCACCGCGGGCTCGTCGAAGACGACCTGCCGCGGCTCACCGGAGACTTCCGGATAGATCGTCCGCAAGACTTCGTGGCGTGCGACCACGTCCGCGAGCGCGGCCGCCAGCGCGTCGGTGCTCAGCCGTCCCGACAACCGCAGCATCACCGGAATGTTGTAGGCCGGAGAATCCGGCTCGAACCGGTTCAGGAACCACATCCGCTGCTGCGCCAGCGACAACGGCACGGGGTCGGGGTGCACGCCGGACACCAGGGGCAAGCGGCCCCCATCGCCGAGTGACCCAGTGCGCGTGGCCAATTCGGCGACGGTCGGCGCCTCGAAAACCGATCGCACCGGCACTCGCACGTTCAAGGCCGCACCCAGGCGCCCCACCACCAGCGAGGCGCTCAGCGAATCCCCGCCCAGCGCGAAGAAGTCGTCGTCGGCGCCCACCCCGTCCACGTCGAGCACCTGCTCGAATGTTCGCGCGACCAGCTCTTCCATCCCTGGTGCCGGTGCCCGGAACTCGCGCACGACGGCAACCGGCTCGGGCAGCCGCTCACGATCCAGCTTCCCGTTGGCGGTCAGCGGTACCTCGTCCAGCACGATCACCGCGGACGGCACCATGGTCCGGGGCAGCGTCTCGGCCAGTGCCGCACGCAACTCCGCGCCCGATACCTCGGTTCCGGCCGCGGGCATGACATAGGACACCAGCTGCACCGACCGGCCGTCCTCGCGGCGCGGCACGGTGACCGCGTATGCCACATCCGCACGCGCGCCCAGCGCCGCGTCGATCTCCCCGAGCTCGATTCTGGTGCCGTGCACCTTGACCTGAAAATCGTTGCGTCCCAGGAATTCCAACTCGCCATCGGCGCTGCGGCGCACCACGTCACCGGTGCGGTACATGCGCTGACCCGGCCCCTCGAACGGGCATGCGACGAACCGCGCCGCGGTCAACCCCGTCCTGGCGACGTAGCCATCGGCCAGTCCGGCGCCGAACAGGTACAGCTCGCCCGCGATACCGTCCGGTACGGGTCGCAGCCAGGTATCGAGGACCACGGCCGCGACGGTACCGACCGGCCTGCCGATCGTGATCGCGGCACCGGGCGCCAGCGCAGCGCTGGTGGTAGCCCAGATCGTGGTCTCGGTCGGCCCGTACAGATTGACCATGGTGCGGCGCGGCGCCCACCGATCGACCAGTTCGGTTCCGACCGGCTCTCCGGCTGCCGCGAGCACCCGCAGCCCGTCGAGACCGTCGGGCGAGACCGTCGCCAGCGCCGAGGGGGTCACGATGGCGTGCGAAATACGTTCATGTGCAATCAGATCCGCCAATTGGGGGCCGGCGTAGATCTCGGCGGGAGATATGACCAGCCGGCCGCCCGAACCGTGCGCCATCAACAACTCGAACACCGAGGCGTCGAAGCTGGGCGAGGCGACCTGCAGGACCACCGACATCGGGTCGGCGCCGAACAGTCGCCGTTGCGCCGCGACGATTTCGGCCAGGCCGCGATGGCTGACGAGTACGCCCTTGGGCGTTCCGGTCGACCCGGAGGTGTAGCTCACGTAGGCGATCTGATCCCGCCGGATCGGCCCGCCGCGTTCGGCATCGGTGATCGGCAGGGCGGGCGCCGAGTCCACGGTCCCGAGCGCCTGGTCCTCGTCGAGGATCAGCCACTCGACTCCGCCGGGAGGACGTTTCCCGGCGGACGTATCGGTCAGTCCGAGCACGGTTCCCGAGTCGGACAGCAGAAATTCGATTCGCTCCGAGGGCAGGGCCGGATCGATCGGCAGGAATGCGGCACCGGTCTTCGCCACGGCCCACACGGTGACGGTCGCCGCCGGGGAACGCGGCAGCACGGAGGCGACGACCTGTCCCCGCCGGGCGCCGTGCCGCAGCAGGACCCGGGCCAGCCGGGTGGATCGCTCGTCGAGCTGGCGGTAGGTCATGGTGGTCGTGCCGTATCGCACGGCGATCGCGTCGGGATCGGCGGCAGCGGAGGCGGCGAGCATCCGGTCCAGCGTGTCCGGGATCGTCGCTTCCGCACGGGAATCCGGCCACGATGGCCGCGGTTCCTCGTCGAGCCGTAGCTCACCGAGTCGCGTATCGGCGTTCGCGGCGAACCGGCACAGCAACTCGACGAAGCGGTCGAGGATGCGGCGCGCCGAGACGGTGTCGAATTCACGGTCATGGAACCGGAGGGTGATCCGCAGTCCTTGTGGCTCGCCGTGCTCGGACTGCGTGGGTTCCACGATCAGGCTCAGCGGGTACGGTGTCGCGTCCAGTTCACTGAGTTCGTTCACCCGCAGGCCCGCCGAATCGACGAGCTGCTGCAGTGCCGTCCGGTCGACGGGGAACGACTGGAAGGTGAGGGCGGTGTCGAAGAGTTCGGGCAGGCCGGCACTGCGGTGGATCTCGGGCAGGCCGATATGGTGATGCTCCAGCATGCGGGCGTGCCGCTCCTGAATGCCGATCAGCAACTCGCGAACGGTCATTGTGGGTTCGAGCGGGACGCGCACGGGAATCGTATTCAGGAACATGCCGAGCGCCTGATCGACCAGCGGCAGTTCCGGGGGGCGGCCCGACACCGAGGAACCGAAGATCACATCGGTCTCGCCGGTGAGTACCCGCAGATTCAGGGCCCAGGCCGCGGCCACGGCCGTATTGATGGTGACGGCCGTCTCCGCCGCCACGCGACGGAGTGCTCCGAAACGATCCGCCGTCACCTCGGCCCCGACCTCGGCGGCGGATACCGCGCGCGCCGCGTCGGCGTCGCGGGACACCCGGGTGGGCGCGTCGACATCCGAAAAGGCTTGCGCCCATGCCGCTTTGGATGCCGCGCTGTCCTGCCGACCCAGCCAGGCCAGATAGTCGCGGTAGGAGGGCGCGGGTCCGGCGGAGTCGATATGTTCGGGAGAACCGTAGTAGTCGAGCAGTTCTCGCATCAGCAGCGGCATCGACCAGCCGTCCAGGATCACATGGTGATTCGTGACGAGCAGCCGGAAGGACTCCGCATCGACACGGATCAGCGTCAAGCGCAACAGCGGGGGAGCCGACAGGTCGAATCCCGCCGCCGCGTCCGCCGCGGCAATCGATTCCGGGTCGGCCGGGGATTCCGCATCGCCGCCAGCGGCGAGATCGATCTCCCGGAAGTCGACGTCGGCATGGTCCAGCACGATCTGGCACGGCCCGGCCGACGTCTCCGCGAAAGCGGCCCGCAGGATGTCGTGCCGATCGACCACGGCCTGCGCGGCACGCCGCAGGCGCTCACCGTCGACCGCGCCGGAAAATCCGATCATCGTCTGGACGGTGTAGTCGTCCGCCGCATCCGGATCGAACGTCGAGTCGAAGTGCATCCCGGATTGCATGGGCGACAACGGCCATACGTCGGACAGCCCGGGGTACTGCCGCTCGAGCCGATCGATGTCCTGCCGGGTGAGCGTGACGAGCGAAGAATCCGAGGCGCGATACGCGCGATCCGCTTTCGAGAGCCGCGGGGGTTCCTCGATGGTCACCGGAGCCGCGTCGCCACCCGCCATCACGGCGAGAGCGGCAACTGTCTTGCCTTCGAACACATCTCGCGGCGTGAGCGTGAGCCCGGCGGATCTCGCCAGCGCCACCAGCCGCATCGAGACGATGCTGTCCCCGCCGAGGGCGAAGAAGTTGCTGTCGGCGGACACGGTGTCGAGATGGAGCACATCGGCGAAGAGTTTCGCCACGATCTGCTCCGTCGGCGTCGACGGCGGTCTGCCGCCCGTGGCACCGGCATCGAAGGCGCGCTGCTGCAAGGCCTTCCGATCGACCTTGCCCGTGGGCGTGCGCGGCATCTCCTCCAGCCGCACGATCGCGGCGGGATTCATATAGCGCGGCAGCCTGCCCGCGAGATCGCCTTCGATGGCCGCCACATCGACCGCAGCGCCCGGCGCGGAGACGACATAGGACACCAGAACCGGTTCGCCGGCAGGCCCTTTCACCGCCACGGTCGCGACGTTCGCCACGTCCGGGCGCCGGGCCACGTGCGCATCGATTTCCCCCGGCTCGATCCGCAGGCCGTGAATCTTGACCTGCTGATCGCAGCGGCCCAGGTATTCCAGTGCCAACCCGGCGGGTCCGCGCACCCAGCGCACGGAATCACCGGTGCGGTAGATCCGCTCGCCGCGGGTGGATCGCGGATCCGCGACGAAGCGGGACGCGGTCACGCCCCGGCGACCGACGTATCCACGGGCGAGTCCGGGTCCGCCGATATAGAGTTCGCCCGCGACACCGACCGGCACCGGTCGCAGCCACGGGTCCAGCACCATCGCGGACGCGCCCCGGATCGGGCCACCGATCGTCACCGGGTCGCCGGGTGCGAGGACATCCGATCCCGTTGCCCAGATCGTGCACTCGGTCGGTCCGTAGTGATTCATCAGCCGTCGCCCCGGGGCCCACCGGCTCACGGTGTCCGGCCCGACCGATTCACCGACGACCGCGAGCGATGTCAGCGACGGTATCCGGGACGGATCCATGGTGTTGAGCACGGACGGGGTGATGATCGCGTGCGAAACCTGCTGCGACCGAAGCAATTCCTCGAGGTCGGTCCCGGCGAATACCTCCGGCGGCGCCACCACGAGACAGGCGCCGCTGCTGTGCGCCAACAGCAACTCCGACACGCAGGCGTCGAATCCCGGCGACGCGACCTGCAACACCACCGAATCCGGAGTCGGTGCGAAGGCATCGGCCTGCGCCGCGACCAGATCGGCCAGACCTCGATGGCTGAGGTGGACCGCCTTCGGCGTGCCGGTCGATCCGGATGTGTAGATCACGTATGCCGCATTGTCGGCCGACAGGCGGTCGCCCCCGGCCATTCCGGACGGGCGGGGGAGACCCTCGTGAGGGTCCGATGTGGCAGCGTCCAGGATCAACCAGTCGACGCTATCCGGAAGCTGCTGTGCCACAGCGCTTGTCGTCACACCCAGCGTGGTCCGCGAGTCGGACAGCAACTCTCCGATCCGCGCGGCGGGGTTGCCGGGATCCAACGGCAGGAAGGCGGCACCTGTTGTCGCCACCGCCCAGATCGCGACGACGAGTTCGGCCGAGCGGGGCAGGGCCAAGGCGACGATCGACTCGGCGCGAGCACCGCGGCCGACCAGCAGGCGAGCGAACGCGTCGGCGCGACGCTCCAGCTCACGATAGGTCCACGTGCTGTCACCGCACCGGACAGCCACGGCATCCGGATACCTCCGCGCGGTCCCCGACAGGATGTCGCGGAGCACGAGGTCCGCGGCCGGCTGCTCGCTGCCGACCGAAAGCAGTTGCGCGCGTTCGGAATCCCAGCAGGAGGAGATCGAGGAGACCGTCCGGGCGGGATCCCCGACGATCTGCGTGAGCAGCAACTCGAAGCGTTCGAGCAGCGTGCGGGCCTCGTCCGAGTCGAATCGGTCGGTGGCGAATTTCAGTGTCACCGTGTAGGTTCCGGGCTCGCCGGTGTCCGGTCCGCCCTCACGACTCGACCGCGGCGGGGTCACCTGCAGGCTCAGCGGATACGGCGTGGCATCGTGCGCGACGATCTCGACGAGCCGCAATCCGGCGTCGGAGAGATCGTGTGCCAGCAGTTCCCGGTCGAACGGATAGGACTCGAGCACCGTCGCGGTATCGAACATGTCGGTGATGCCGGCGGCCCGCTGCAGCTCCGCCAAGCCGATGTGCTGATGATCCAGCATCGCCGCCTGCTCGGATTGCACGCGGACGAGCAGGTCGCCGACGGTCTCGTCGGGTTCGAGCCGGACGCGGACGGGCAGCGTGTTGACCATGAGCCCGACCATGCGCTCGACATCCGGAATCCGCGGCGGGCGGTTCGACACCGTATTGCCGAACACCACGTCCGGCCGTCCGGCCTGGACGGCCACCAGCAATGCCCACGCCACGTGCAGGGCCGTGTTGGGGGTGACGCCATGCGAGCGGCCGAGGTCGAGAATCGCGGCGGTGGTCGCGGCGTCCAGCTTCAGGCCGACTTCGTCGGCATGCGCGGTGACGGTCCGATCCGGCCCGTTCGTGATGCGTGTCGGACTGTCGATTCCGGCGAGCATCTCCCGCCACGCGGCGGTCGCGGCGTCTCGGTCCTGAGCCTGCAGCCACTGCAGATACTCGCGGTACGAATGAGGGGGCGGGAGCTGGGCCGTATCGCAGTCGGATATGTACAGCGCGAGTAGCTCGTGGATCAGCAGGGGCATCGACCAGCCGTCGAGCACGAGGTGGTGGTTGGTGACCAGCAACTGGAACATATCGACGCCGGTGCGGACGAGGTGGAAACGCACCAGCGGCGGGCGGGCCGGATCGAACGGGGCCGCGGCCGCCGTCGCGAGTCGCCGCAGTGCTTCCGCCTGCCGGCCGACACCGCTGATATTCGACTCGCCCCAATCGACCGTGGTGTCGCGCAATACGATCTGCCGTGGCCCATCGTCACTCTCGACGAACGAGGTCCGCAGACTGTCGTGCCGGTCGATGAGCACCTGCGCGGCCCGCCGCATCCGGTCGCCATCCACCTGCCCGGTGAACGTCAGCGCCGCCTGCACGATGTAGCCGTCGACGCCGTCCGGGTCGTAGATCGTGTGGAACAGCAGCCCGGACTGCAGGGCGGTGAGTGGCCACACATCGGTCATCGACGGGTATTCCCGCAGCCAGCGGTCGACATCGTCCTGCGATACCGCGGTGAGCGGGAAGTCGGATGGCGTGAAGCTGTCGGTGGTTTCGGATCGGACGTGATCGGCCAGCGCCCCCAGGGCCCGAGCCCACAGCCCGGCGAGCTCGTCGACCTCCTCACCCGTCAACACCTGTGAGGCGAACTCCCAGGTCGCAGCGAGTTCGAGCCCGCCGTTGCCTCCTTCGGCGATCGCATTGATATCGAGCACGGCCGGCAGCGCCATCGCCGGATCGCTCGTCGCGGTCAGCGCGGTGAATTCGGTGGTAGGTGCCCAGGGGCCCGAGCGGTCACGGGAACCCACCCGCCCGAGGTAGTTGAAGCTGACCTGAGGTTCGGGCAGCTCTGCGAGCTCGGCGCGGCCCTGGGAGTCGAGATGACGCAGTACCTGATAGCCGATGCCGTTGCCGGGCACCGCGCGCAGCTGCTCCTTCACCTGCCTTATCGCCAGTCCCGCACTCACGCCGCCGGCCAGCGCATCATCGAGATCGACGTTCTCCCAATCGATCCGGACCGGGAAGCGGGTGGTGAACCAGCCGACGGTGGCGCTCAGATCGGCGCCGGGTACGGCCGACTCCTCGCGGCCGTGTCCTTCCAGCGAGATCAACTCTCCGGCCGCCGCCGTGCCGCGCCTGCGCCGCCACTCACCGAGGGCGAGCACCAGAGCTGCCACCAGCGGATCGTTGGCACTGCAGTGGAAGCGGTCCGGGATGGTGGTGAGCACCGCCTCGGCAACCGCTGCCGGGATACGCTGATCGACCCGGCCCGCCGTGGCCCCGATGTCACGATCCGGGATCAGACGACGCGATCCGAGTAGCTGATCGCCGCGCTCGAGGACGTCTTTCCACAGGTCGAGCTCCGCCGCCCGCCTGCCCGGGGCCTGCTCGACCAAGCCGTGCGCCCACCGGCGAAACGAGGTGGTGAGCGGGCCGAAATGCGGCTCGCCGCCGGCGGAGACCTGCGCCCAGGCCTGCGCGAGGTCGGTGAGGATGATGCGCCACGACACCGCGTCGACGGCGAGATGGTGGATCACCAGCCACATCAGGTCGGGTCCAGAGCCGCTGCGATCGTGAATCCAGACGGCCTGCACGAGCACACCGTTGCCCGGGTCCAATCGATCCGCGGCTCGGTTCAGGTGCCGGTCGACGTCGGCGGCGTCACGTCGATCGATCCCGACTTCGACCAGCGCGGCCTCCGGGTCGACCGCTTCCCGATCGAGGACCTCGAGGAAGCGATCGGCCGAATCGCCGCCGCGCAATACCGCGCGCAGCATGTCGTGGCGGTCCAGCAGGGATCCCAGCGCGCGTACCAGACCCGCTCGATCGACCCCCTCGGGCAGCTGCACCAGCGCGGCCTGCGCAAATCGGTCGTAATGACCCCGATCCAGCATTGCGTGCATGATCGGCGACAACGGCATCGGCCCGACGCCGCCACCGGGCAACTCGGCCAATCCGGGGGCGTCGCCGACTTCCGTCGCCGTGGCCGCCAGGCCCGCAACGGTCTTGTGTACGAACACGTCCTGTGTGGAGAAGCTCAGGCCTTCGGCCTTGGCCCCCGCCACCAGCCGGATCGACAGAATGCTGTCGCCGCCGAGGGCGAAGAAGCTGTCGTCCGCCCCGACCCGGGACACGCCGAGTACCTCGGTGAACAACCGTGCGATCGTCTTTTCCCGGGCCGTGGCCAGTGCCCGCCCGACCGGCGCGGCCCCGAATTCGGGCTTCGGCAGAGCGCGGCGATCGAGCTTGCCGAAGGCGTTCACCGGGAGGCTGTCCAACGGGAGGACCACCGCCGGGACCATGTGCGGCGGCAGCGAATCGCGAGCGAAGCGCAGGATTTCGACCGGATCGATCCGACGGCCGCTGACCGGGACGACATAGGACGCCAGCACGGTCGTGCCGACGTTGTTCTGCACCGGCACCGTGACGCACAGGTCCACGTCGTCGTGTGTGGTGAGCGCGGCGTCGACTTCACCCGGTTCGATCCGGTATCCGCGGATCTTGATCTGGAAGTCGCTGCGGCCCATCAATTCCAGCGTCGTCTCGCCGTTCTCGCCGGTCCAGCGCGCGATATCGCCGGTACGGTACATGCGCGCGCCGGCGCCGCCGTACGGATCGGCGACGAACCGGGCGGCGGTCTCGACGAACAGACGGCTGTATCCCCGGGCCAATCCCGGCCCGGCGAGGTACAACTCGCCCGCGGTGCCCCTGGGCACCGGCTGCAGCGTCCGGTCCAGCACCATGGCCGAGACGCCGCGGATGGGGCCACCGACCGTGTGGGCGCGGCCGGGTCTCAGCATGGCGCCGGTGGCGGTCACGGTGGATTCGGTGGGACCGTATTCGTTGTACATGGACGCCGACAGGGTCCACCGTTCGACGAGGTGTGGTGGGCATACGTCGCCCCCGACCACGACCACCTGCACGTCGGTCGGCAGCTGCGGGTCGACCGTGGCCAGCATCGTGGGCGTCAGCGTCAGGTGGGTCACGTGCTCGTCGGCCAGCAGCTGCGTGAGCGACTCACCGCCGGTCACCTCCGGCGGCACGATCACCAACGTGGATCCGTTCGCGAAGCAGGTCAGAAACTGTTCCAGGGAGGCATCGAAGCTGGGCGAAAGGGCATAGGACACACGGGATTTCGTGTCGATGCCGTACGTGGAGGCGCGATCGGCAATGAGATTCGCGAGGCCGGTGTGCGTGACCTGCACGCCTTTCGGCGCTCCGGTGGATCCCGAGGTGTAGGTCATATAGGCGACGTTGGACGGTCGTAGTGGGCGGATGCGGTCCACATCGGAAATCGGCCCGCTCGCGGTGTCGCTGTCGGCCAGGGTCGCGGGGTGGTCGAGAACCACATGGTGAATCCCCCGCGGGAGCCGCCCGCGCAGGGCGTCGACCGTGATCGCCACGGTTGCGCCGCTGTCGGCAACCATGTGGTCTATCCGCTTCGACGGGTACTCGGGGGCCAGCTGGACGAAGGCCGCCCCACTCTTCGCGACCGCCCATGTCGCCACGACCGATTCGACCGAGCGTCGCAGCATGATCGCCACCGCCGTGTCCGGACCACACCCCAGCGCGATCAGATGCCGGGCCAGTTGCGAGGATCTGGTGTCCAGCTCGCCGTACGTCATCGTCTGGCCGTCCGAGACGATCGCGCACCCGCTACTGTTCCGGCGCGCGCTTTCGGTGAGAATCTCCGGAAGCAGCCGTGTTTCGACCGCGCTGGGCCCTCGCACGGGTAGTAGCGCAGAGCGTTCCTGAATTTCGAGTAGCGGCAGTCTGCTGACCTTGCATTCCGGTCCGCCGGCGAGGAATTCGTGCATGAACATGCGGAACCGTCGATGGTGATCAGCGAGCTCTTCAGGGCTGTACGAATTCGGATTCCCCTGGAAGTCGATATGGGTGCTCTCTCTGCCCGCCCCCGGGTAGATATTGACGAAGAGGTCGGCGGTAGGTCCGGAGGTGAGGACGTGCAGGCGGCCTGTCGTGTTGCCCAGTACAACCTCGTTCTCGACCATCATGAGGTTGACGGCGGGCCCGAATGATGCCGCCTCGTCGCGCGCAATCCCCATGTCATGGAATATGTCCTCTTGGCGGTAGCGCTGCCGGCGGAGTGCACTCGTCAACTCGCTTTTCACCGCGGCGATCAGTTCACCGACGCTTTGGGCGGCGACCTGCACTCGCAGCGGGACCACATTTGCCACCATCCCCCCGGAACGGCGCAGCACGGCAGAGTGCCGACCCGACACGGGCAGGCTCAGCAATACTTCATCGCTTCCGGTCATCCGCGCGAGATAAGCCGCGAACGCCGCAACGATGATCGGAGTCACGCTCGACTCGTGCTCGAACGCGACATTTTCGAGTAGCTGCGCGGTGTCGTCGGCCAGCTCTGTGCTGACCAGCGTGGGATGAATGGTGGGTTTGCTCACGCGGGCGGCCAGACTGACGACGGGAGGTGCGCCCGCGAGGTGCTCCCTCCAGTGTTCGCGGTCATTGTCGAGACGCGTCGAATCGCGGTACGCCAGATCTTGCTCGACGACTTCCCGCAGGTCCTGTGCCTGGCACGGCGCCGGCTCCTCGGACTTCACCCAAGCGTTGTACAGCTCGGTCATCCGATGCAGCATTGTTACCGCGGCGAATCCGTCGAGCGCGATGTGGTGTGCGCGCTGATACCACAGGTAATGGTCCTCGCCGACCCGGAACACGATGCTGGTCATGAGGTTGTCGTTCAGCAGGTCCAGTGGAGCGGAATAATCCTCGACCATCATTCTGTGCGCGGTCGCAACGGGGTCGACGTGCCGGCGCAGGTCCATGACCGACACCGGGCCGCCATTTTCCTCGTCGACGAACTGGCAGGGCTCTCCGTCGACCTCGATCAAGCGCATATGCCCGGAGCCGAACTCCCGGCCGGCGGTTCTGCATGTCTCGGCAAGCAGTTCCGCATCCAACTCGCCGACGATCTCGACGTATTGGGCGACAGATATCGGCGTGGATTCCGCGAGATGCTGGGCAAACCAGATTCCCCGCTGCGCCGAGGTCAGCGGAAGAATATCGGCCGGCGATGCATTACTGCTGGGCGTGTTGGAACTGTTACCCGAATGTGTGTGCCTGGAGGATTGACTGGAGGATTGAAATGTGCCAGTTGGCAACGATTTGGAACGGTCGGGACTGCCTTCGATGCCACTCTTCGATTGGCGCATTTCGACCTCCGCAAAATATCGTTCATTTCAGGAACTCAAAACGCCCGAGGACCGGCGGATATGCTGTCGCGCGCCGGTCCGGGGACCACGAACGAGGCCAGGGCGGGGACCATTTCCAACACCCGCATAGTGCTGAATACGTCGAGTCCGCCGCCAAGATCATTACAGCCGATGTCGGCCGATTCGGGACTCATTACGCCGATGGCTAATTTCCGGACAACAGTTGCGGTACCTTCGACCGGCGCTCGACCGTCGACCGATACACGATGGCAACATCCCCGACCCCGATATCGCCCCCCGACTCCTCGGCGAACGGTCCAGTACGTCGACGACCCCGGCATCGACCACACCCCGTCGCAAACGCCGCCGTACCGACCGGCAACCCTTCCCTGGCGGTCCCTCCGCCGACTCAACCCCGCGCACCACCGTCTGCTCCGTTGCAGCTTCGACTGAGGCCATGCCGGACATCCCTACTTCAAAAGCGACTGTCCATTATGATTCGACGCCGGCGCTGCAACCGATTGGTCTCTCGACCAAAATTTTTGAAACAGATGCACTCCAGTCATGCATGCCCACGGTGCCGAGCGCCTCGGCACCTGGTCCGACCTGCGTGATGAGTATTTCTTCGCTTCGGTTCGGCTGGTGGCGTGACCTGGCGACACGCCGGGAGCTGCCCTCGTTGACGGCGTCGATCGGCGATGGGTGGGCAGTGAGCGAACAATCTGCAATCCCTGGTTCGTTCCACCGGGGCCTTACCTCATTCCACTGTTTCAATCAATGATTGAAACAGTGATTGAAGACATGCTTAGCTGCCCTCATGACCGAGAAGCTCTCAATGGAAGGCCTGAGCATGAACAAGCGAGTCGCGGGCAAGGTGGCCCTCGTCAGCGGAGGCGCGCGTGGCATGGGCGCGGCGCATGCCCGTGCTCTGGTCGAGCACGGAGCCCGCGTGGTGATCGGCGACCTGCTCGAGACCGAAGGCAGAGCGCTGGTGGCCGAATTGGGTCCGGCGGCTCGCTTCGTTCACCTGGACGTGACCGACCCCGAGCACTGGAAGCGGGCCGTGAGTGTCGCCGTCGAGGAGTTCGGTTCGCTGACCGTCCTGGTGAACAATGCCGGAATCGTCAACGGCAACACCCTCGTCGACTTCGAACTGGGGGCCTGGCAGCAGATCGTCGACATCAATCTGACCGGTACCTTCCTCGGCATTCAGGCCGCGGCCACGGCGATGATGAATGCCGGCGTCGGGTCGATCGTCAATATCTCGTCGGTCGAGGGCCTGCGCGGCAGCGTTGGACTGCATGGCTACACCGCCACCAAGTTCGCGGTCCGCGGATTGACCAAATCGGCCGCACTCGAGCTGGCGCAGCACAATATTCGCGTGAACTCGGTCCACCCCGGCATGGTGCGCACACCGATGACCGAGGGCATCCCCGAGGACTTTCTGCAGATCCCGCTCGGCCGCGCCGCCACCGCCGATGAGGTCGCCAATCTCATCGTCTACCTGGCCAGCGACGAATCGAGCTACACGACCGGCGCGGAGCACGTGATCGACGGCGGGCTGATCGTCGGCGTCCCGCACAAGACGCTCGGATAACGCTGCTACCCAACGGATTCGAGGACTTGATTCATGACCAACGCTGTTGATCTGCAGGCTCTGGCCGCGCAGGTGGCCGGGAAGCTGACCGGGCCGGGTGGGCCGTTC
>NZ_JBHZAL010000025.1:0-124145 GCF_042754245.1 Nocardia sp. NPDC059228
AAGCAAACCCTGGCCCGGCTCACCGCCACCCACCTGGAAGAACTGCAACGACTGGCACCCCTGGTCGACGCGCTGGCCGACCCGGCTACCGCAACGCAGTCAGCGCGGTAGTCCGTGTTCGATGAGGCGGTAGGCGGTAGGCGGTGCGGTCGAATGGAAATCCTTGCTGGCCAAGTAATTCCGACATCGGATGCGGTCCCTATGTCCGCCGGATCGGCAGTTCGCTGAACGGAAGGACGCTGAACGGAAGGGTGATGATGATGGCCAACGCGATTTATCGATGTACCACGCGTCGGCTGTTCGCCAAGGCCGCGCTGGCGGCGGTGGCGATGGCGACTCCGGTGATGGCGGCAGTTCCGGGCGTGGCGGCGCCGACCCCGGTGCCCGGAATGGTGCAGGTCGATCGGCCTGGGGGGTGGGGCAGTAATAGCGCCCAGCCCGTACCCCCACCGGTCCCCCCGCCACACGGCTGTGACAACCAGGACTGCAACGGCAACGGCGGAACTTGCCAAAGCACCGGCGGGAACTGTGACAACAACGGCCAGCCCTGCTACGAGACCGACGGGAACTGCGGCGACGGCGGGACCGGTGGGGGTCCAGAGGTCGGCAATGCCCTCGGCAAATACACCGCCGTTCACCCGGCACATCGCGCAAGCCTCGACTTCGCCGGCTGACCACAAGACCAGCCCGTAATCAGCACGGAGGTAGTGGGTATGGGAAATGTCGATCGACCGGCCCGATTTCGACCGGTGGAGTCATCCAGCGGTCAGAGGGTAAGCGCCGCGGCGATCGGGGGAATCCCGGCCTGGGTCGGGTGGCGGATTTCTTCAACCTGTTTCTGTTGATCTTCATCCTCCGGTCGGGCATCCAGATCTTCGCCGATCACCCGCGGTTGTCCTTCAGCAGGGACTGCACCCCGGGAACCGAATGGTTTCGTGTTCAGCGTCGCGTCCCGTCCGATCCCCTGTGGATGGCGAAAGAGGATTCCGTCGGGTTGCCGCGACAGGTGGGGCTGCCCGGAATCCGGCATTCGATCGGCCTTCGGCTGTCCCCGGCGGATTGGGCCCCTCCCAGCAGGTGGCCTCCACATCCACCATGTTCAGATAACTCTCGGCCATACGACCGCACGCCAGCGGGTGGATACCCGCGCACGACAACGGTTTTCGGTGGCGTGCCAGCGGAGCGCCACTCACTCCGCGCGCAGTTCCAATCCCGTGTCGTTGGCGGAGTTGCGGAGGGTGAGTTCGTTGGAATCGATGGTGGCCTTGGTTTTTCCGTCCAGAGCATGCAGCACCTGCTGTTCGACCTCCATGACCTGCGGGTCGCACATCATGCGGGTGGTCGCGATCTGGAAGGTGACGGTGCCGTCGTCGATCTGGGCCGTGCCGGTCATGGTGTTGCAGCCCGCGCTGCCCGAAACCTTGCCGTCCGGGGTGATGGTCAGGGCGGGGCGGACCTCGTCGAGGGTGGCCGAGTGGATCTCGGCGTCGGGGCGCAGCAGGGCAGTCACGATCCAGGGCGTGCCGATCAGCGGTTTGTCCGGGTGGGCGGCCTTGCGGTCGAGCATGGTGACGGTGGAGCCGTTGCCCTTCAGGGTGAGCGTGTCGCCGGTCAGCGTCCAGGTCGGCTGGGAGCGCAGCAGGCCGTCCTGCCAGCCGTCCGCGCCCGCGAGATCGCCCGGGCATGCCATGAGCGTGGTCGCCATCTCACCCACCTGGATTGTATTGCCTTGCAGGTCAACGGGTCCGGTGGCGGTATTGCAGCCGGAGGTGGCCGAGATGCGCCCGTCGGCGAAGGTCAGGGTCAACGGCCCGCCACCCGGGATGGGGGTGCCCGCCACCGCGGTCGAGACGAAGGAGCGGCCCATGAGCGAGACGGACGGGATGTCGTTGACGCCGCCGTTGGAGGAGCATCCGGCCGCGGTCACGGCGGTCAGCGCGAGCAAGACCCACAGACGAGTTGCTGGCATATCCCCGATCGTACGGCGATCACACCGGTATCCCGAGTGCCGACGCGATCGTCCGCCCGGCCGAGTGCACGAACGAGCCCGCGCAGCTCAGCCGTGGGCGAGCGCCTGGTCGGTGAGTGCGCCGACGACCGGTCCGAGTGTCCGGGCATAGCTGACCGTGACGTGGTTGTCGTCGCGGTACACCAGGGTGTTGCCGACGATGAGGGGACAACGGACGGCAGTGCAGAACAGCGGGGTGAGGTCGGCGTACCGGCCGCCTCCGGCGACGGCCGCAGTCTGCTCGGCCACGACACCCGCGTCGTTCACCGCGACCGGTCGCTCGGGGGTGCATGCCAGGGCATCGTCGACGTGCTCGGACAGGCATGCCGGCACGGTGGTGTGCGGATCGGGTATCGGCCCGAGAACCAGGACGGCCGAGCCGATCGCGCGCAGCTGGGCAACCAGGCGGGTCAGGCCATCGATCCAGGCAGCGTCATAGGAGACGAAGCCGAAGTCTCCGCCATAGCGCCGGGACATACTCACCACGATCAGCCGTGGGCGTTCGCTCTGCAGCCGGGTCAGCACCTGGCCGCGCCATTGCTCGCATTCGGTGTACTCCCGGTCCAGATAAGGACTCGTAATGGGCAGGTCCAGCAGTGGGCAGGTGACCTTCGCCATGGTTTCCAGCCGCCAGCCCCGCGCCGCGGCGATCGGCTCCAAGGCCGGACTCCACATCGCGGCGTGCGAATCACCGACCAGGGCCACCGTGGTGTCCGAGTCCGGATTACCCGAGGCACACTCGGGCTGGCCCACATCGCGCCAGGAACGCACACACCCGTTGTTGAACACGTCGGCCTTGTCGCCGGACGCGTTGCCGAGTGAGGGAGTGAGATTCGATGGGACAGCCCGGATTTCGGCCGAGTCGGCGACCGCCGACTGCGTTTGCGTCACCAGCTGCCGAACCGCCTCCTCACCGGGGTCGGCGGCAGAAGTGGACGGTACGGCTGGCGCGACGAGCGTGAGCGCCGGCGCCGACATGCCGTGGCCGACCGGGGCGGGGACGAGCACGAGCAGTACCACCGCCACACAGATGGCGACAGCAGTGCACGTGCCGCCGCAGGCGAGGCTGAGCCTGGCAGAGCTGCGCAACTGTGCGGCGAAGCGGACCGGATTCTCGACCGACCAGTGCGTCAGCAGGGCGAGTCCGCCGGTCATCATGACCGCGCCGAGTGCGCCGACTCGCCCGAGCGGGTGGCCGAGCGCCAGGGGCGCCAACAGCAACACCGGCCAATGCCACAGATACAAGGTGTAGGACAGGCCGCCGATCGCCCGCACCCGAGCCGGAGCCAGTACCCGGCCGACCCCGAATCGTGGTGCGGCACAGCCGGACACGATCACCAGGGCCGTGCCCAGGACCGGCAGCAGCGCCGCGGCGCCGGGAAACGGTGTCTTGCCGTTCAGCTGGGTGCAGGCCGTGACGATCAGGACCAGGCCGATCCATCCGGCGAGCGCGGCCACCAATTTCGGCAGCCGGGACCATGCGACGGCCGAGAGCGCGACCATGCCGCCGACCGCCAGCTCCCAGGCCCGAGCGGGCAGCGAGAAGAAGGCCCAGGGCGGCAGCACACGGGTCCACACCAGCGAGATCGTGAACGAGGCGGCCGCGACAACCGCGAGCACGATCAGATACGGCAGCGGCGTGGCCGACCCGGTGCGGCGCCGCCGCACGAGCCAGGCCGTCGCCATGATGAGCACCGGCCACAGCAGATAGAACTGCTCCTCCACACCGAGCGACCAGAACTGCTGGAACGGCGACGGCGGTGCATCGGCGGCGAGGTAGTCGGTACCGTGCAGGGCGAGCCGGTAGTTCCCGGCGTACAACGCACTCGCGATCCCGTCGCCGAGGACCTGGCGGGCCTGCAGCGGCGGCAGCAGTACCGCCGCGCCGATCGCGGTGGTGACCAGGACGATGCACGCCGCGGGCAGCAGCCGACGAGCCCGTGCACCGTAGAACCGGGCCAGCTCGATGGTGCCGGTGGCCGTCGCCTCCCGGCAGAGTATTCCGGTGATCAGGAAGCCCGATATCACGAAGAAGACATCCACGCCGACGAATCCACCACCGAGCCCGGGCGCACCCGCATGGAAGAAGACGACGGCCAGCACCGCGACTGCTCGCAACCCTTCGATATCGGGCCGGAATCCCTCCCGGGGCGACGATGCATGCTGAACCCGGTCTGCCTGCCGATATATCAATCCGCTCCCGGCCGTGTCCGTCATGGGGCTGCATTGTTATCGATCGTGTGGGCCATGTCACCGCGACTCTCCGGGTGGTCCCATTTGCCGCTTCGCCCGCGCACCATCGCCATGCGGCCCGTGTCGATCCCGTCCTGCCACGGTCGGGCCGGATGTTTGCTGCACGCCCGGCAGCGGGCAGGATGGTCGGTCGTGAGTGAAGTTTCCCGCCCGCGCCGCACTCAGCAGGAGCGCCGGGGGCCGTGTCCTGGCAGTTCGACACCCGCCCGGACCTGATCTTGCGCACCGCCGAGGAGGTCTTCGACCGCCAGCTCATCGGCTACGCCATCACCATGGAACACCTTGGTGCCCAGGACAATCCGCTCGACGTGGCGCTGCGCTTCCTGCGCCGGGCCTGGCGGTTTACTCCGCGCATACCTCGACCCCGGCGGCGCCGGGTTGACCTTGCCGCTACGTCAACTCATAGCGTCGAGGCCATGAGCGAGCCCACCGAACCGGCCATCGACCGGACCATCTACCCCATGCCCATGTTCGCCACCTTCCGGGTGCGCGACCTCGCCGCCGCGACCGCCTGCTACCAGGCCGCCGGATTCATCGCGCTGGCAACCATTCCCGGCGCCGACGGCACACCCGTCCTGGTGCACCTGCGGCGGATGAAGTACCAGGACCTGCTGCTGGTCCCGGGCGAACCGGCGCCGGGCAGCACGACGGTCACCTTCGCCGCCGGCGGCGCGGACCTCGCCGCACTGGCGACAACCCTGCGCGAGTTCGATCTCCCGGGCCTCGGCGTCGAAGGTCCCGCGGACACCGCGTGGTACACCACCGATGTCACCCTCGACGATCCGGACGGCAACCGGGTCATCTTCACCGCAGCCCGCGAGGCCGAGCTGGACCGGGCCAAGGAATGGGCGGCGACCTTCGAGGGTGACTGGGTCGGCAAGAATTAGCGACGAGACGGGAGGGCTTCGTGGAGTGGACGATTCAGCAACTGGCCGACAGCGCCGGCGTCACCAGCCGCACGCTGCGTCACTATGACGAGATCGGGCTGCTCCCGCCCGCCCGGGTCGGCCACAACGGCTACCGCTTCTACGACGCCGACTCGGTGGCCCGGCTGCAGCGCATCCTGCTGCTGCGCGAGCTCGGCCTGAGCCTGCCGGTGATCGCCGAGGTCCTCGATCGCGAACACGACGCGGACAAGGCCCTGCACACCCATCTGCGGTTGCTGCAAGACGAACGCGCCCGCCTCGACGAGCGCATCCGGATCCTGCGCCACACCCTCGACGCGCGCGCCGGAGTCGACGGATCACTGCAGATGATGCTGGAGGGTTTCAACGATCCCTACCGCGACGAGGTCGTATCCCGCTGGGGTGAACGCGCTTTCGCTGTGAGCAACCAGTGGTGGCACGGCAAGTCGTTGCGCGAGCAGCGGGAGTGGAAGCGTGACACCGACGATCTGATCGCGTGCTGGATCGCCGCCCGCAAGGACGGGTGCGCCCCGGACTCCGGGCGCGCGCAGGCGCTGGCCGCCCGGCACGTGGCGTGGTTGCGGGCCATCCCCGGAACGCCACTGGCGGACGGTGATCGGGAGCGTTCCATCGCCATGATCGGCGGTCTCGGGCGGATGTACGTCGAGGACGAGCGGTTCGCCGCGGCCTACGGCGGGCCCGAACACGCTGCGTTCGTGCGTGATTCGCTCGACGAATACGTCCGCCGGACACTGTGAAGCCCTGCCGGGCCGCGAAACGCGTGCCCGGCAGGGCTTTTCACGCGCGCACGGCTCAGCTGCCGTAGACCTGGCCGGCGTTGAACGAGAACTGGTGGCCCATCGAGCTGCACTGCACCCCGCCGCGGTAGCCCTGCGTGCACGTCGCGCCCGCGTAGCTGATGCTGGCCGGAGACCACACGTCACCGCTGGACGGCAGCGCCTGGTTGCCGCCGGGCTGGGTGTGGCCGCCGCCGCTCCACTCCGGATGGGCGGGCCAGGCGGCGTTGTCGATGATCGCGGCCGGGGCATACGGCACCGGATAGGCCTGGCCACTGGGTCCGGCCAGTGACACGTACATCAGCACGCCCGCCGGGTTGATATCGCAGCCGACAATGCCATTGGCGGCGATCGAACAGTTGAAGCCACCGACATTGAAGAAAGCGGTGTCTCCGATGAGGAAACCCGACGGATCGGTGGGGTCGGCGGAAGCGATGCCGGTGCTGAGGAACAGGGCGCTCCCGGCCGCGGCGGCGAGCAGGACAGATCGAGTTTTCATCGTCATGAGTGCCTCTCCTGTAGTGAACCACCTTAGATAGCTGGTCATGTGCTATTGGTTTCAGCACTGGTTAACGGATACTACAGGTGGCTCGCTCGTCTTGCGGTGGCGGCGGGAATTCCGGGTGGGATACTCCTTCGTCAGGTTGATAGCTGTAAATAAGCTGTCGATGTGACGAGGAATTCATCGATGTCATGGCCCTGATGCGGCCCGGAAATTCGGTTGCGGCTTTCCTTGGTCGGCTGCGAATGTTGTTGTACCGCAAGCTCGATGGGGCGGCGGTTTCGGAAGGTTCCGGCCTGTGGAGATCAGCCGGTCTTGAAAACCGAAGGCGGGCAACGTGTCCCGGGGGTTCGGCTCCTCAGCATTCCGCGGTGTTCCGTCCTGAAACGAGACCGAATGGCGTAGCGATGTGGCGACCTCCCGTCTTCGGGCACAGGTGGTTCGATTCCATCCGGCCGGACAATGGCGTAGTTGCTCTGTCGGCACGGGCAGCCTGACTTTCACTCAGGATCCACGTCGGTTCGACTCCGACCTACGTCACCTAACGACCTCGTGCCGCGCCGGCCCGGCACTCTGAATCTCACTCGAGACAGCCCGAAGCGGCCCCCGAAACCGTGACGGTTCAGTCGGCGAGATGATTTGCCCGGGGCTAAACTCTGGTTAGCTTCGTTGGCGCGACACGCGCAGAACAAACGTTGATCGCTGCGATGGGACTGGGCCAGGATCCTGATCCGGCTGCTGGCGGGCGCTATTCACCGTCGCTGCCGCGACCGCCGTCCCTCCTCGGCCGTTCGCCGCTGGAGGTTGCCGGCCGGATGATCAGTCGACGATCTCGATGAGATCCAGCCGCAGCAGGACCGCATACAGCTCACGCAACGGCACAGCGAGCATCTGCGTCAGTGCCCCTGTCAATGGATCCGACCCGCCGCCCACACCAGTACTCATCACCCTCGACACACTGCGGATCCTAGGCGTCGAACACTCGAACGCACTATGACCGGGAGGCAACAAATGGCCGAAAAACCATCAACCGGCCACCAGAACGCCGTCGACCGTGTGCTGGCTGCGCAGGGTTTCGCAGTAGATCTGCCGGTGATCGGCCGGGTTCGCATCCCCCGGCCCGAGCAATTGGCGTACTACGGCGTACTGGGCGCGCTGGCCGCCGCGGAGATCATCGAATGGCCTGTCGCACTGGTCCTCGCAACAGGTCATTGGCTGCTACACGATCAGCACAATCGCATCGCTCATCAGATCGGCGAAGCCCTCGAAGAGGCGTAGATCCAATTTGCAATAGCAACTAGCCTGCAATTTCGGCAGCTCGGGTAGCGAAATATCGTCGCTACAACGGTCGGATCGGGTCGGCACCGCTTGGAAATGGCATTTTCTGCCTACGTCTCACGTGGACGAGTCGAGTGCGCCGCCTTTCGTTTCGATAACGTAGGGCCGATTAGAGCATCGCGGAGTATTCTGGCAACGCACTAGTTTCCGCACGAAGTTCTTTGCGCTACCTACGACGACTGGGGTGTGATGAGCAGCGTTGCATCGGACACTGTGAGGACGCTCGAGGCTACGGCCTCGGCGAGTGTGCATGCGGTCGAGGCGGCCGGTGGAGCCGTCGTCGGCGCGATGACCGGCGCGGCGCGCGGCACAGTCGAGGGCGCCGTATCCGGCGCTCGCAGTGGGATGGACGTGTCTGCCGCCACTGTGCTCGGCGTCGTTGCGGCCGGCTTGACCGGCCTGATCGAGTGGCCCGTGGCCGCCGCTGCGGGCGGCGTCGCGGGTGCGGTCTATCTGTTACGGCGCGCCAGAACCGAATCCGGCAAGCAGGACACGTCCGAACGACCGCGGCCGCGGGAGCGCAAGAGCACTCGGCCGAAGCAGTCCACCGCGGGTTCGCGACGGTCGCGAACCGCCGCACAGTAGTGGTATCCCTGCGCGGTCTGGCCACTGCGCCGATCCGGCTGCCCCTCGCGGCCACCGGAGCCACGGTGGGATTGTTCCGGCGGCCGGTCGCGGTCGCGTCGCGGCTCGCGGACCCGGCAGTCGCTCGAGCAGTCGCCGAATTCACCGAGGGCATCGGCCGGGAACTGAGCGCGCTCGTGGACCCGCAGCGCATGCGTACGCAGCGACGGCTCACGGTGCATGCCAACCGTATTCATGCCGAGGTCCGCGGCTTGCAGTCGGCACAGAGCGCTCGGGTAGCCGAGTTGGCGCGCAAGCACCTCGAGCAGGAACCGGAAGTGTGCTGGTTCCAGGTCAATGCCGCCACCGGGCGGGTCGTCGTGGCCGCGGACCCGCAACGCCTGTCTCCGGCACAGCTGGAAGCGATCCTGGAACGCGTCGAAGATCTCGCCGGAACCAGTGCGGAGCCGTGGAGCCGTCGACTCGAGCACCCCTCCGACCGGGAGCCGGTATTGACATCCGCGCTGCAGCTGGCCGGCGATCTCATCGGGATCGGTGTGGTGGTCACCGGGCGGTTGCTTCCGGCACCGCCGCCGGCCCATGTGGTCCGGGGGGCGGTGGCTCTCGTGGACGGACAGCCGAGGTTGCGCGGGGCACTGGAAGCCCAGCTCGGCCGCCACCGCGCCGACACCGTGATCACGATCGGAAATGCCGTGGGTCAGGCATTGGATGCGGAAGTGACCGGCCTGTGCGCCGACGCGATGCAGCGGGCGGTGCGGCTGGTCGAGGCCACCGCTCGCTACGCGCAGTGGCGGCGCTGGGAAGAGCTGATCGCCGACCCGGATCTGCCGGGTGTCGACGTCTACGATCGGCCCGAGCCGCGGCCGGTACCGCTGCCGCCCGGACCGATCGAGCGCTGCACCGAACAGGTCAGCGCCGCCGCGGCACTGGCCTCGGCGGCAACGCTGGTCGGCGGCCGCGCGGTCGCCGACGCCGCCGACGCCGTGGCGGCGGGCGTGCCGAAGGCGGCGCGGGCCGGTCGCGAGACCTTCGCCGGTGCGCTGTCGACCCTCATGGCGGCGCGCGGCGTGCTGACCCTCGATCCGTTCATGTGGCGCCGCATGGACCGGGTTTCCGCGGTGGTCGTCGACCGGGATGCTGTGCGCGGTCAACGGGCGGTGGTCCTCGACGCCGAATCCCGCGACGACAGCTGGCCGGTCGAACACGTGTGGAGCGCCGCCCAGCGGCTGCTCTGGTGCAATGGTGAGGAACTGCCCATCCCGCCACCGCCCGAGCATCGGCGTGAGAATCTGCATCTGGCCATCGATGCCGACCCGCGACTCGGCATCGACACCGATCCTCCCGGCCCGGAAAGCGATCCAGGGGGCCCGCGCTGGCACCTGCTGCACGAGCACGGACACGTGGTCGGGCGGGTGCTGATCGGAAGCGAGCCACATCCGGGTGCTGCCGGATTGCTGTCCACCGCCCGACAGGCGGGCCTGCGGGTGGTACTCATCGGTGACGAGAGCACCGGCGAATTGCGGCGCAGCGCCGATGAATTCGTGCTCGCCGGCGGGTCGGTGTCCGAGCTGGTACGGCGACTGCAACAGCAGGGCCACGTGGTGGCGGTGGTCGGTGGCGAGGCACATCGCGCCCTGGCTGCCGCCGATCTGGGCATCGGTATCGCCTCCCGAACTCCCGGCGCTCCGGCACGCATCCCCTGGCAGGCGGATGTGGTGTGCCCGGATCTGAGTTCGGCCCGGCAGATCATCGCCGCTACCGGCCCGGCACGCAATGTCAGTGAGCGCGGCCGGATCCTGACGCTGTCGGCGGCCACACTCAGCGGTCTGTTGCTCGCGTCCGGTCCCGCGGAGTCTCGCGCGGCGCGAGCCACCAGCCCGGTCACGGCGGCCACCCTGATGGGGTTGGCAACGGGTCTGAACGGCGGGCGCCGGGCCGCCCGCGCGACCGGGCCGGCCGAGGTGCGGCTGGTGCCGTGGCATGCACTGGAACCGGACGAGGTGCTGGCCCGCCTGCCCGCCCCGCACCGATCGGCGCCGCCGCCTCGCTCGCACGTCACCACCGTCGCCAGCCGGATATTGCAGCGATTGGCCACGCCCGCAACGAGTCTCGCCGGTCTCGTCGCAGATGTGCGCGGCGAGCTGGCCGATCCGATGACTCCACTGCTGGGTGTCGGCGCGGTCGCCTCCGCGCTGCTCGGCTCGCCTACCGACGCCGTGCTCGTCGGCACGGTGCTGGGGCTCAATGCCACGGTGTCGGCCCTGCAGCGCCGCCGCGCCCGGCTGTCGCTGGACAAACTCCTGCTCGGTGAGCGCTTGACTGCTCGGCGGCTCACCGAGGACGGCGAAATCGAAACTCCCGCAGACGGTCTGCTGGCCGGCGATGTGATCGCTCTGGCCACCGGCGAGGTAGTCCCCGCGGATGCGCGGCTGCTGGAGACCGATGGGCTGGAAGTGGACGAGTCCGGCCTCACCGGCGAGACCGTGACCGTGGAAAAGCAGACCCCCGCCACACCCGGCGCCCTGCTGGCGGAACGCACCGGCATGGTGTTCGAGGGCAGCGTGGTGGTCAGCGGCGAGGCGACCGCGGTAGTGGTGGCGGTCGGAACCGCAACCGAGGCCGGTCGTGCCCTCGCCGCCGCTGGGCCCCCTCCCAGCGGCGGTGTGCAGGAACAGCTGCGCAGCTTGACCGAACGCGTGCTGCCGTTCACCCTCGGCGGCGGAACCGCCGTTACCCTCACCAGTTTCCTGCGAGGGCTGCCGCTGCGCCCGGCCCTCGCAGACGGGCTGGCCGTGGCCGTCGCCGCCGTCCCCGAGGGACTGCCGCTGGTGGCGACGGTCGCCCAACTGGCCGCTACCCGCCGCCTGTCCCGCCGCGGCGTGCTGGTCCGCTCCAGCCGCACCATCGAGGCACTCGGCCGCGTCGACACCATGTGCTTCGACAAGACCGGCACCCTCACCGAGGGTCAATTGCGGCTGGTCGCGATTGCCGATCTCGACCAGACCTGGGATAGCGACCATCTCGCGAGCACGCCCCAGTCGCGGGGGCTGCTCCGCGCCGCCGCCTACGCCTGCCCCAACCCTGATGATGCTCCACTGGTACACGCCACCGACCGAGCTGTCGTCGAGGCGGCACACACATATCTGGGCCACAGACAGCCCCATGCCTGGGCACCCATCGAGGAGTTGCCGTTCGAGAGCTTCCGCGGCTACTCCGCAGCGGTGGGCCACACCGATCAGCACATCCGGCTCGCCGTCAAAGGCGCCCCGGAAGTGCTGCTGCCACATTGTGATCAGGTCCTGCGCACCGATGACGAAGGCCGCCGGGAGGCCCGGCCGTTCACGCCCGAAAGCCGCGCCGCCGCGGAGGCGGCGCTGCGCCGGCTGGCCGCGCAGGGGCTGCGGGTGCTGGTGGTGGCGCGGCGCGATTTCGCCTCTGCTCCGCGCGATCTCACCGAAGAGATCGAGCAACTCACCCTTCTCGGCTTCCTCGGTATTGCCGACAGCCCGCGCCCGCAGGCACTGGAACTGCTTGCCGAGTTGGCCCGCAACGACATCAGCGTGCGGATGATCACCGGTGATCACCCGATCACCGCGCGCGCGGTTGCCGAACAGCTCGCCATCCCCGCCGACACGGTGGCCACCGGCGCCGATCTGGACCTGCTGGACGAGGACGGCCAAGCCGAACTCATCGAGCAGGCAACAGTTTTCGCACGGGTATCGCCCGAACACAAAGTGCGCATCGTGTCCGCGCTCCAACGCCGCGGGCACACGGTGGCGATGGCAGGGGACGGCAGCAACGATGCGGCCGCGATCCGCACCGCCGATGTCGGTATCGGGCTGGCCGCTCGAGGGTCGGTCGCCGCACGGGAGGCCGCGGACCTGATCCTCACCGACACCGGCAAGGTCCTCGACCTGACCGTGCTGCAGGAGGCACTGGCCGAGGGCCGTGGCATGTGGCAGCGGGTCCGCGACGCGATCGGCGTGCTGGTCGGCGGCAACGCCGGCGAGGTGGCGTTCACCGTCCTGGGCACGCTGCTGTCCGGCCGAGCCCCGATCGGGACCCGGCAATTCCTGGTGGTGAACCTGCTCACCGACCTCGGTCCGGCAATGGCGCTCACACTCTCCGACACCCGGCCCGCCGACGACACCGAAACGACCGACAGGACACTCGGGCCACCGCCCGGTATCGACAGCGACTTCCTGCAAGCCGTCGCCGTGCGCGGCGCCTGCACCACCCTCGGCGCCGGCGCGGCATGGCTGCTCGGCCGCGCCACCGGCCGGCGCCGCCGCGCGGAAACGATGGCACTGGCCGCCCTGATCGGTACGCAGCTCGGGCAGACCCTGGTGATCGGCCGGCACAGCAGTTTGGTCTGGGTGACCGTGGCCGGCAGCTCCGTAGTCCTCGCCACGATCATCATGGTGCCCGGAGTGAACCGGTTCTTCGGGTGCGTACCACTGGGACCGGTCGCGTGGTCGATCGTGCTGGGCTGCGCCGCAACCGGCACTTGCGCGGCCCTGCTCACCGGCCGCGCGCTGTCCGTGCCGCCGCCCGACGTGGCAGGTTCGTCGTCATAGCTCAATGGTCGGAGCACCGCCCCTGAGAGGGCGGGGCCCTTTTCGATGACGGAGTCTCGAAGAGGGCTGAGACAATTCCTCATGCGAACAACCACAGTCGTCGTGCTTGCCGTGGCAGCCGCGGTGCTGGTCGCGGTACATGCAGCTCCCGTTTACTGGGTTGTCTGGTCCGTGCTGGTCGTACTTGCGACTGTGCTCTGGCTTGTGCGGCATTGACCAGGCGCCTCATCGGGGTGTTCGAGCTCGGCAAGATCATCTTTTGGTTCCGGCCATCACCGTATGCCGCTGGCCACAGCGGTTCCTGGCCTGATTCGGGGTGTTCGGTGTCGACCGCATACACTGTCGGCCATGCGGATGTTCCTGGATATCCTCCTCGTTATCACCAGTGTGCTGCTGGTGCTGCTGGTGCTGCTGCACCGGGCCAAGGGCGGAGGTCTGTCCAGCCTCTTCGGTGGTGGTGTGCAGTCGAGCTTGTCGGGGTCCACTGTTGTCGAGAAGAACCTCGATCGCATCACGATCTTCCTGGGGTTGATCTGGCTGATCTCCATTCTCGGCATCGGCCTCGAAATCAAGTTCTCCTAGCCCCAAGCTCCTGAAATCGCCCGGGCACCACATCGGTGCCCGGGCGATTCGTCGTGCGCGGCAGGGTTCGTCGTGCGCGGCAGGGTTCGTCGTGCGCGGCAGGGTCACCGCGGATGACGTTGCACGGGTGACAGATTCGCGAGGGCGGCGCTGAGGGCCCGGCGGGCGTCGGCGCGGCTGATGGGGGTGTCGTCGTCGAGGGCGGCCAGTTCGATGGTGAGGAAGTCGCGGATCAGGTCGGACATGCTCACCCCGCGATGGTCGGCCTCGGCGCGGATGCGCTGATCCATGGCGTAGGGGAGCCGGACCGTGCGCAGCACCGTGACGGGGGTGTCGGGGCCGGGGAGGTCGGGTTCGGGGGCGTCCTCGTCGAAGGTGAGGCTGTCGAGGAAGTCGCGGGCTTCGTCGGCCGTGTGCGGGTAGCCCTTGTCCGGATAGTCAGTCATGGTCCGCCTCCCATTGTTCGAACTGGGCGAGAAGCCTTCCGGTCACCGGCCGGACGCCGACGACCTGCTGGTCCCACTGCGACAGCGGACGCACCACCACCGCCAGCGGCTGCCCCGCGCCGGTGCGGCCGATGATCATGAGAGCGGGCAGCCCGCCCGTTCCGCGCACCGGTCGCGGCCAGCGCCGGCCCGGGCCGGTCAGGACCCGCATGATCTCCTCGGGTGCGATGCCAACCGGGGGACGGTAAGTATTCAAGTGTTGCGCAATTCCCCTCTGACGGCGAGGGCGGATATGACGCGGATCGCGTCGGACAACCAGACGAATGTGTCGGGTTGCTCGGAGGTCAGTCCTATGTTGATGTAGTCGCGGATCAAGCCCGAAACAGTGGTGTTGTGCTCGGCGGCGACCTCGCGAAGTCGGTCGAGGGTGTGGTTGGGCAGTCGGATCGAGGTGTTGGTCGTGTCGGGTTCGCTCTCGTCGGTCTTGGTGGGTTGGGGTGCGGTGCTGTTCGGTGATGGCTTCTGGTGCTCATCCTCGGTGGTGTCCGCGAATACGAGGTTGTTGAGGAAGAGTTCGGCTTCCTCGGCGTTGCGCGGGTATTCCGGTCCGGGTTGGCTTGTCATCTTGGGTTGGCTCCCTTCGGTTCGGCGGCGAGGTAGTGGATCCAGCTGGATTGGGCGTAGCCCGCCCATTGGTGTGCGGTGCTGGGATGAATGCCGAACAGGTCGCTGACGATGATCGCGTCGAGGTCGGTGATGTTGGCCATCATCGCGGTGTTGCGGGCAGCGATGGTTGGAAGCCCGTGCGCCCGAAGTCGTTCGGCCAGGGCGAAGACGTTTCGCGGCCGGGTCGGTGGGCGACCTGGCAACAGATAATCCAGGCGGTTGGGAATTTCCGTGCTGATCATCGTGTCGGGGCCGACCTGCGCGATGAGCCGTTCGATGAGACGGGCCATGACGGGTGGCAGGAGGACCGGATTGCGGTCGATTGTCAGGTAGGCATCGGTGCTGTCGCGATGGAAACGGTCGGTGGTCAGCTCGACGATGCGAACCAGCGGCAGGGCATAGAGCCTGACCAGTGCGCCGACGACGCGGACGTCCAGTGGAAGGGTGTCGTCGATGAGGCAGCGCCGTAGCTGCTGTTGCTGTGTGTCGAAGTCCTGAAATCGTTGCGGTAGAGCGCTTTTTCGTTTCGGGATGTAGAGATCGGCGATCAGGTGGCGGGCTTTGGCCCATTCCAGGAAGCCGACGATCTTGCCGGCTCGGGTGGGATTGGTGTCGAACCATTCGTCGATATGGGCCTGGGTGAGAGCGGCCATCGGCGTGTCGATGGCTTCGAGCCAGCTCAGGAAGTCGATCGCGACACGAATCCGCGCTCGATCGCCGCTGGCGCTGCCGTCGCCGTATCGGCCCTTGCGTGCGCGTCGGCGGGCGCGCCGGAGAACGTGCCATTCAGCGTAAGCGCGGAGGATGTGCTGTTGTTGGCCGGGCAGGCCGGTGAGGGTGCGTTCAGCCCAAAGTTGAATCTGCGCAAGGTTTTCCATTCGGGGTTGCAGGATTCCGGCTGTGATCAGGAGATCTCGAATACGGCGGGTGCTGGTGTCCTGCGGCAGTTCGTCGAGGCGCTCGTGGGTGATCTCGGCTCGCGAGGCGACAAGGTCTGCGAGCAATGCGGCCGAGCGCCGCTCGGCGAGCCAGCTGGCGACTGATTCCGGATTGGCAGTGGTCAGGGCTTCGGCCAGTGGTTCGAGTGCCGGGACGAGGACCCCGTCGTCGGTGCTGAGCAGCGTGTGGATGCGGTCGTTGATGACGCAGCGTATGCATCGACCGTCGGCGTAGCCTTTGGTTTCCTCACCGCAGGTGCGGCAGTGATAGTCGAGATCGGCAACGGCGCAGGATGCGCAGATCGGTCCGGTGTCGGCGATGCCGAACAGGACTCGGATTTCGCCGCAGTCGGTGCAATGTTCGGGATTTCGCAACCGATCGCTGTAGCAGTGGCGGCAAACTTTGCCGACTGGCCAGGTTGTCACTGCAGGCTTCCGCTCGCCGCAAATGCCGCAGGCATGAAGGGGTTTGGGAACGCACGAGCCGCAGTGGAAGTCGCGTCCATTGAATTTGGAGCCGGGCCGGTGCCGGTGGCAGACCACGCAGAGGCCGATGTTGTCGTAGCAGCGGCGGCAGGTGTCGGGTTGGCCGGTGCCATTGGCGCGGACCTCGATCTGGCGCGTTTGCCCGCAGATGCCGCAGACCCGTTGCGGAAAGGGTCTGCATGTGCGGCAGACCGGTCCCTTGTCGCTGTTGCCGTGGGTGCGCCCCAATCGCCCGCAGTGTGAACATTGTTGCGGTGCTTTGGTATTGAGATGGCATCGCAGGCAGAGTGCTGTGCCGTCA
Source organism: Nocardia sp. NPDC059228 (assembly GCF_042754245.1). Classification (NCBI taxonomy): domain Bacteria; kingdom Bacillati; phylum Actinomycetota; class Actinomycetes; order Mycobacteriales; family Nocardiaceae; genus Nocardia; species Nocardia sp. NPDC059228. The sequence continues at coordinate 16,385 of NZ_JBHZAL010000025.1, forward strand.
TCGAGGCGGCGTTGGGGGCGGCGCCATCGCCCGCAGCCTGCGCATTCGACCCGGTTCGCGGGATCCTTCGCGTAGCAGGAGTCGCAGATCGGCCCTTCGGGAGCGAGAGCGTTGACGTGTCCGTCTCGACCGCAGCGCGTGCAGGGACGCGCCGGCCGTAGGCGTTTCCGACACCTTTGGCAGCAGCGGCCTCGCGGACTGAGCTCATCCAGATCTATTCCCGCGCGTCCGCATTCGGCGCACCCGAGCAAGACAACGGCATCGTCGAATCCGTTGTCAGCAAGCAGATTCAGTAAACGCACCAGTGTTGCGGGAGCATGGGGAGACGGGGCGAAGAACGCGTCCCGGTGTTCGAGCAGGTGATCCAGCAGCGGGAGCGCGCCCGCGGCACTCCAGGCTCGCGCCTGCTGCAGAAGATCGATCGCCTTCTCGGTGATCATCGCGGGTCCGATGGTGTGCATGACGAATGCGACCAGCCAGATTCGCGCATTGCGCAGGTTGCGGTTGCCGGGCTTTGTCCTTGAGCGGCTGGTCATGGCTGTCCGGGTCGCCTGATCACAGTGCGGCGGCCGACGATTGGATTCGATCCGGTGTTTCCATCGGCTGTCTTGCGGACCTGTTGGTTGACGACTTCGGGCTCGATGAGGTCGTTGGGGGTGCAGCCGAGGATGTCGCAGAGCGCAACGAGCACGTCCATGCTCAGGCGTTGCGGCGGCTGGGTTACCAACCGGTAGACCTGTTCTCGGGACAACGTGACGCCGCGTTCGGCCAGCAAGGGAACCAGATTCGAGGTCTGGAACATCTGCTGATCGGCCATCAGATCCCGCAAGCGCCAGCGATAACCCATCTTCTTGTTCATGCCGTCACATCCCAGTCCGTGCCGAGGCGGCTCTTGAGTGCCGCGGCCAGCAGTTGATTGCGGTATTCGTTGGACACCCCCGCATAGATCGCGGTCGTTGCCGCGTGCGAATGACCGACCTGTTCCTGGACGAACCTTGGGGGATAACCGAATTCGGTCCAGTGGGTCACCGCCGAATGCCGCAAGCAGTGAACATCGAGACGATCATCGAGCCCGGCGGCTCGGTTCGTCGCGACGAACGCTTCGTTGATCGACCGAGGGGACAGTCGCCCGGCGCGCTCGTTCACCCACAAAGCTGGATGCTTACCCGGCGAGAATCTGGGGCGAAGGTCGGTCAGCCAACCGTCGAGAACGTCGACTATCCAGTCCATTTCTGGCACCAGCAGCACTGTGCGACGCTTCGGCGGAGCGCCTTTCGAAGACTTGCCGTAACGGACCATGACGCTGCCGAACCGATCGAACTGCGGAGCCTTCGGATTCCGGCGCAGATCAACCAGATCCAGCTTGGCGGTTTCGGTTCGGCGCAGCCCGAACGCGTAGATGGTCTTCAGAACAGCGGCGTCGCGGGCCGCGTTCAACGCGCCCTTGACCCCTCGCTCCGAGATGCGACTCGGCCGTGCGTCCGCGGCGTCGAACAGTGCCTGCACCTCGTCGTAGGTCAACGGCCGCCGGCGCGGGTCGCCCTCGAAATCGACCTTGTGGGCGATGGAGTTGCCCTCGTGGAAGATCGGTTGCGGCGCTTCGCCGAAGCGCTCGTCACAGACCCGGGCCCACCCGTATCGAGAATCGAGCAGAAATTCCAGGAACAGGCCGATAGTGACCTCGTAGCCGCGCAACGTCGACAACGCCCGCGGATCGTCGCCGCTGCGCAGGTGATCGATGAACGCCTCGCCCTCGGCCGGGGTCCACTGCCATGGATACAACCCGGTGAAATCCTTCACGCGGCGAATCAATCGAAGCCGTGGATCGATCGTGGACGTCTTCATGAACCGGGCCGACTGTTGTCGTCGCCACCCCTCCAACATCGCCTCGAACACCGCGGGAGCCGGGTCCAGGTGAACGACGTTGTCTGCCAGTACCAGCCGCGCCGAACCAGGTGGCTGCAAGGTCATATGGACGTTGTAGTAGATGCAACATTGATGTGCCGCGTGTCGAGGCGCAGCTGGGAGGTTCTGGACACCGACGCCGAACCGAACCGAATGTCGCTCCGATCAGCTAGTTTGGCGTTTCGGGATCGCGACGGAATGTTGCGTCAGATGCAATTCCGCCTAATTGAGCCGGGCCGCGACGTCGAGGGCCCACTCGGGAATCTCATATCCCACGGCCGCATAATACGATCGTAAAACAGCTGGTCGCCACCTGTCGACCAGCCTGTCGCGGACAGCGCGGGCGGGTCGGTGGCAGGAGTGTTGCCAAAGGGTGTTGCCAACTCGCATGACGCGCCGCGCCGAGATCGGCATCATGAACGAATGGACCCGGTGAAGACGGTCGCGCCGAGCCTTGCGGGGGTGCTGGACCGGAATCTGTTCTGGATGGTGTGGAACACCGTATTGGCCTGGATCCCGGTGGCTTTGGCGCTACTGGTGTTCCGCGGCGCGCGCGATGACGAACGGCGACTACCGATTTCGCCGGTGTGGTGGGGCGGATCGGCGCTGTTGCTGCTGTTCCTGCCCAATGCGCCCTATGTGGTGACCGATCTGGTGCACCTGCGCGACGACATCCGCGCGGCCGGCAACGGCCCGGTGGTGACGACGATCCTGCCGGTCTACGGCGCGTTCATCGCCTCCGGTTTCGTCGCCTACTACCTGGTGCTGGCCGAGCTGGGCCGCTTCCTGGAGGCACGTGGACTGGGCGCGCTGCGCACCCCGGTGACGCTCGCGATCCATTTGCTGTGCGCGGTAGGCGTTTTCCTGGGCCGCTGGGTGCGATTGAACAGCTGGGAGCCGGTGGTGCAGCCGCGTGGCACCTTCGATCGCATGATGCTGGCGCTGAGCTGGAACTGGGCGCCGGTGCTGATCGCGGCCATGTTCGTGGCAACGGCCCTGGGGCACTTCGTGACCCGGGCCGTGGTGGAGGCGGGCATCGACAGCGCCCGCCGGGGCGCCCGGCTGATCCGAACCCGGAAGTTCGCCTAGCCGAGCGCCTTCGGGGAAATCAGGCGATGCCCAGGCGCTCCTGAGCCAGCACGCGGATCGCCTTCTTGTCCGGCTTGCCGAGCCCGGTCAGCGGCAGCTCCTCGATCACCACCACGTGCTTGGGCACCTGCACCGAACCCTTGCGCTGCTTGACCGCGGCCTGGATCTCGGCGGTGACCACCTCGATCGCGGCCGGATCGGCCGCGGTGGCGGGGTCGAGGACCAGCACGGCGGTCACGGCCTCGCCCCAATGCGCGTCCGGCACACCGACCACCGCGACGGTGATCACCTTCGGGTGTTCGGAGACAACGTCTTCCACCTCGCGCGGGAACACATTGAACCCGCCGGTGACGACCATGTCCTTGGAACGCCCGACGATGAACAGGAATCCGTCCTCGTCCTGGCGGGCCAGATCGCCGGTGCGCAGCCAGCCGTTCTTGAACGTATCGGCCGTGACCTCCGGCAGATTCAGGTAGCCGGCGGCGAGCAGCGGCCCGGAGACACAGATCTCGCCGACCTCACCCTGCGGAACCGGTTTGTCCTCGCCGTCCAGCAGCGCCACCCGGACCGCGACCGAGGGCCGCCCGCACGAGGTGAGCCGCTCCTTGTCGTGCTCGTCCTTGCCCAGGTAGCTGATCGCCATCGGCGCCTCGGACTGCCCGAAGTACTGGGCGAAGATCGGCCCGAAGCGATCGATGGCCTCCTGCAACCGATTCGGGTCGATGGCCGAGGCCCCGTAGTACACCGTCTCCAGCGAGGACAGGTCGCGGGTCTGGGAATCCGGGTGATCGAGCAGCGCGTACAGCATGGACGGCACCAGCATGGTCGCCGAGATCTTGTGCTCCTCGATGGCGCGCAGCACTTCTCCGGCGTCGAAACGCGGCAGCACCACGCACTGCCCGCCCAGCAGCACGACCGGCAGGAAGAACGCCGCGCCCGCGTGCGAGAGCGGCGTGCAGATCAGGAACTTGGGGCGCTTGGGCCACTCCCACTCCGAGAGCTGGATCTGCGTCATGGTGTTCATGGTCAGCGCGGTGCCGATCACGCCCTTGGGCTTGCCGGTGGTGCCGCCGGTGTAGCTGATGGAGATGACGTCGGAGGGCAGCAGCTCCACCGCCTCCACCGGATGCGGCGCGTACTTGTCGGCGGTCGCCAGCAGATCCACGCCGACGTCGGCGAGCAGTTCGGGCACCGGGCCCAGCACCAGGATCTTGGTCAGCGTCGGCACCATGTCGACCAGCTCCCGGGCGCGCTGCACGAACGCGGGCACCGGATCCAGGATGAGCGTCGAAATGCCCGCGTCGGCAAGCACATACGCGTGATCGTCCAGGCCGCCGATGGGGTGCAGGGCGGTGCGCCGCGAGCCCACGATCTGGCCCGCGCCGATGGTGAACAGCACCTCGGGCCGGTTCAGCGCGAGCACGCCGACCGGGGTGCCGGTGGTGACGCCGTGCTCGGCGAAGGCGTCGATGTAGCGGCTCATGCCGTCGAGCACCTCACCGCCGGTGAGGACGTGGTCGCCGAGGGTGAGCACCGGGCGGTTGCGGTGCCGCTTCAGCCCGGCCACCAGGGCGTGGCCGTTGTGCACCGGCAGCCGCAGCAGGGTGTCGGGATCGAGTGTGGTCATGGGATTCTCAACTCCGTCCGATGGTCACGCCGTGTGGGCCGCGTACAGGGTGACGACCACCGCGCCGCCCAGGCCCAGATTGTGCGCCAGCGCGGTGCGCGCGCCCGCGACCTGCCGCTCGCCCGCGAGTCCGCGCAGCTGCCAGCTCAATTCGGTGCACTGGGCCAGGCCGGTCGCGCCGAGCGGGTGGCCCTTGGAGATCAGGCCGCCCGACGGGTTGACCACCCAGGTGCCGCCGTAGGTGGTGGCGCCGGACTCGATCAGCGCGCCCGACTCGCCTTCCCCGCACAGTCCCAGCGCCTCGTAGGTGATGAGCTCGTTGATGGAGAAGCAGTCGTGCAGCTCGATCACGTCGACGTCGGCGACGCCGATTCCGGCGCGGGAGAACACCTTCGAGGCCGCGGCCCGGGTCATGGGCGCGCCCACCACGTCGATCATGGAACCGGTGGAGAAGGAGGTGCCGTCGTCGGTGGCCAGCTCCTGGGCCAGGATCTCGATGGCCTGTCCCTCGAGACCGTTGGCCTTGACGAACTCCTCGCTCACCACGACCGCGGCGGCCGCGCCGTCGGACATGGGCGAGCACTGCGAGCGGGTCAGCGGGCCGTGCACCGGCTTGTCGCCGAGGACCTGCTCGAGGGTGTAGGCATCCTGGAACTGCGCCAGCGGGTTCCGGGTCGAGTGCTCGTGGTTCTTGACCGCGACCGCCGCCAGCTGCTCGGGCGTGGTGCCGTAGCGCTTCATGTGCTCGAGGGCGGCATTGCCGAAGAACTGGGTGGTGATCGGCGCGGCGGAGAACTCGAAGTGCTCCCTGTTCACCTTCAGGTGCGCGTCGACGGTGGTGACCTTGGGCTTGGTGGCCGGGCCGGCCATGGCCTCCTTGGTCATCTGCTCGAAGCCGACGGCCAGGGCCACATCGGTGATGCCGGCGGCCACCCACTCGCGGGCGAACATGAGCGCGGTGGAACCGGTGGCGCAGTTGTTGTTCACATTGACGATCGGGATGCCGGTCAGGCCGATGTCGTAGAGGGCGCGCTGGCCGGCGGCCGAGGGCTGGAAGACGTAGCCGACCGCGGCGCGCTGCACCTGGTCGTAGGTGACGCCCGCGTCCTTCAGCGCGCCGTTCACGGCCTCGGCGACCATCTCCGGGTAGGTCCACTCGCGGGAACCGATCTTGACGAACGGCGTCATGTTCACGCCGACGACGAAAACGCGTCGCATAGGGTTGTCCACTCCTGTTCTTCGGGAACGTAATTCGTGATGTCTAGTCGGCGCGCGGGACGCGGCCGTCGAGGTCGGTGAAGCCGTAGGCCTCGGCCAGGTCGGCGACCTTCCAGGCTTTTCCGGTGCGCGCCAGGCGATCCGGATCCGCGGCCAGCGCGACCACGGCGCGGCCGGCGAAGTGCGGGGTCTCGGCCTGGTCGAGATCGAAGGTGCCCTCGCCGGGCAGGGTGACCAGGCGGCGGCCCTGTGCGTCGGCCGGAACCATTTGCAGCAGTTCGGTGTTCACGATGCCCGGCCAGATCGAGACTGCGGTCGCGCCGGTGCCGTCGAGGTCGTGCGCCATGTCGGCGGTGAGCCGGTCCACGGCGGCCTTGCCGACGCCGTAGACCGCGTTGTGCATCTGGCGGATCGCGCCGGGGGAGGACACGCTCACGATCAGGCCCTGCGACTCGATGAGCAGCGGCGCGGCGAAAACGCTTGCCACGTAATGGGATCGGACGCCGATATCGAAGCCCTCGTCCCACGCCCTGGGCGGCACCTCCCAGAACTTGCGGCCGATCCAGCGCGCCGACGCGGGGGAGTTGTAGACATTGTTGACCAGTACGTCGAGCCGGCCCTGCTCGTCGCGCACCTGCGCGAGCAGTTTCTCCACGGCCGCGTCGTCACGGTGGTCGCAGACCACCGGCACCCCGATCCCGCCCAGGGCGTCGATCTCGGCGGCGGTCCCGGCCACGGTGCCCGGCAGGTGCCCGGCCGTGACGGTGCGCCCGGTGACGTACACGGTCGCCCCGGCCGCGCCCAGCTCCAGGGCGATGCCCTTGCCGATGCCGCGGCTCGCGCCGGTCACCACCGCGACCTTTCCGGCGAGAATCTTGGGTATTTCGCTCACGACCTCTGGACATTACCTTGAAATAGGAACGTGTTCTAGAAATTGGAGGCGGAGTGGAACTGACGCATCGGACGATCGACACCGGGGAGGTCCGCATGCACGTCGCGGATCAGGGCGAGGGCTTCCCGGTCGTCTTCTGTCACGGGTTTCCGCACACCTGGTTCATGTGGCACCACCAGCTCGATGCCGTCGCCGCGGCCGGCTACCGTGCCCTCGCCCCCGACCTGCGCGGATACGGCCGCACCGAGGCGCCCGCCGACCCGGAGGCGTACACCAACGCCGCCGTCATCGGCGACCTCATGGCCCTGCTCGACGACATCGGCGCGGCGCGGGCGGTGTTCGTCGGCCTCGACTTCGGCGCCCAGCTGGTGTGGGAGCTGAGCCTGCGCGCCCCCGAGCGGGTGGCCGCCGCCATGGTCCTGAACAACCCGTTCGCCCCGCGCCCGCCGCGCGCCCCGTCGGCCTTCTGGACGAAGGCGGCCGAACGCCACTTCCTGCACCTGTCCTACTTCCAGACCCCCGGCATCGCCGACGCCGAACTCGCCGCGGACCCGCGCGGTTTCCTGGCCCGGGTCTACTACTCGCTCTCCGGCGACTACCACTACCTCGACACCTGGAAGAACCCGCCCGGCCTCGGCTACCTCGACGTCCTCCCGCAGGCGCCCGCCCTGCCCTGGCCGTGGCTCTCGGAAGCCGAATTCGACACCCTGGTCCAGGATTTCGAGCGCACCGGCTTCACCGGCGGCCTCAACTGGTACCGCAACCTCGACCGCAACTGGGAACTCACCGCCGCCTACGCCGACGCCAAGGTCGAAGTCGCCACCTTCTTCCTCTACGGCCAGAACGACCCCGACATGGAGGGCTTCAGCGGCCGCGACCCCCTGGCCACCCTGCGCGCCAACGTCCCCGACCTCCGCGAGGTCGTCGAGGTCCCGGCCGCGGGCCACCTGGTCCAGCTCGAGCGCCCCGACGCGGTCAACACCTTCCTGACCGATGCCCTGAAGAGCCTCGGCCTCCCGGCGTAACCCGACCGGACCGGTGGCCCGGGACACCAGGCCCGGTCACCGGTCGATTCGAGGATCCTGCTGTTCGGGCGTCCAGTGAGAGGCGTACCGTCGGGCAGATATCGGGTGTTGTCGATCAGGAGGCCCGGTTCATGGCAGTTCGAGTTCACGCTTTCGGCGATGACGCGCTCGGCCAGCATGACGGGGTGGCCATTGCCGCGCTGATCCGCAGCGGTGAGTTGAGTGCGGCCGAGGTCGCGAAGGCGGCCCGGGAGCGGGTGGCCCACGTGGATCCGGTGTTGCACGCGGTTGTGGTGGAGGCGGATCCGCCGCTGATCTCGGGGGACCGGGAGGCGCTGCTGTACGGCGTGCCGGCCTTCGTGAAGGACAACACCGACGTGGCCGGGCTGCCGACCCAGCACGGCAGTGCGGCCTGGCGGGCCCGGCCGGCGAAGGCGCACGGACCCTTCGCGAAACAGTTTCTGGGCACCGGTGTGACCGTGCTCGGGAAGAGCACGCTGCCGGAGTTCGGGTTGAACGCCACCACCGAATTCGTCGATGCCGAACCGACCCCCAATCCGTGGGACACCGAGTTCTCCTCGGGCGCCTCGTCGGGTGGTTCGGCCGCCCTCGTCGCGGCGGGCGCGGTGCCGATCGCCCACGGCAACGACGGTGGCGGTTCCATCCGGATTCCTGCCGCCTGCTGCGGGCTGGTCGGCCTGAAACCGACGCGTGGCCGTCACCTCGACGGCCCGCAGGCTCGTTCCATGCCGATCAACCTGGTCTCCGAGGGCGTGCTCACCCGCACGGTCCGTGACACCGCCACCTATTTCGCGGCGGCCGAACGCTTCTGGCGCAATCCCGCGCTGCCGCCGATCGGGCTCGTCGAGGGGCCCGCCCAGCGGCGGCTGCGTATCGGCCTGCTCAGCGATCCCATCACCGGGGCAACCCTGGACCCGGAGATTCGCACGGTCCTCGAAGAGACCGTCACGCTGCTGGAGGGCCTCGGCCACGAGGTGCGGCCCATCCCTTACCCGGTGGACCGGGGGTTCGCCGAGGATTTCGCCACCTACTGGGCGATGCTGGCCTTCCTGGGCAGCCACACCGGCAAACTGAGCTTCGGCCGGTCCTTCGACCCCGCCCGCCTCGATCCCTTCACCCGTGGCCTGGCCGCCCGCTTCCACGGCTCCGCCCTGCGCTCACCCGCTGTGCTGTACCGGCTTTCGCGCCTCCGCCGCGCCTACGCGGCCTCCTTCCACGACGTCGAACTCGTGGTGTCCCCGGTGCTGGCGAATCTCACACCCCGCCTGGGCTACCTGAGCCCCGGTCAGCCCTTCGACGAGGTGTTCGGCCGCCTGCTGGACTACGTCACCTACACACCGTTCGCGAACGTGACCGGGGCCCCGGCCCTTTCGCTCCCGATGGGCGCATCCGAGTCCGGTCTCCCCATCGGGATGATGTTCTCCGCCCTCCACGGCGACGAACGCACCCTGCTCGAACTCGCCTACGCCCTCGAATCGGTCCACCCCTTCCGCCGCATCGAGCAGTGACGAGCTAGACCGAGACCGCGCGCAGTGCGTCGGGCGTCAGATCCTTCAGCGCCGGATACCCGTCCACCGCCATGATCAGATCCGCCTCCGCGAGCAGCGTGCGCAGCACGTGCACGATGCCGTCCGCGCCGCCCAGCGCCAGCCCGTAGGCGTAGGGGCGGCCGATGCCGACCGCGGACGCGCCCAGCGCCAGCGCCTTGATGATGTCCGCGCCCGAGCGCACCCCGGAATCGAACAGCACCGGCAGCCCCTCGGCGGCGGCCACCACCTCGGGCAGCATGTCCAGCGCCGGGAGCCCGCCATTGGCCTGGCGGCCACCGTGATTGGAGCAGTAGATGCCGTCCACGCCCAGATCCCGGGCGCGACGCGCGTCCTCGGGATGGCAGATGCCCTTCACGATCAGCGGCAGCTTGGTCAGCGACCGCAGCCACGGCAGATCCGCCCAGGTCAGCGGATTGCCGAAGACCTGGATCCAGCGCAGGATGGCCGACTGCGGATCCTGCTCCGGCGACTGCGCCAGGCTCGCCCGGAACACCGGATCGGTGAAATAGTTGGCCAGGCAGTGCCCGCGCAGCTGCGGGAAATTACCGGTGGACAGATCGCGCGGCCGCCAGCCGGTCACCCAGGTGTCGAGGGTGACCACGATGCCCTTGAACCCCGCCCGCTCGGCCCGCTCCACCAGGCTGGCGGCGAGATCCCGGTCGGTGGGGGTGTAGAGCTGGAAAAAGCCGGGGGTGTCACCGAATTCGGCCGCCACGTCCTCCATCGGATCCACGCTCAGCGTGGACGCCACCATGGGGACGCCGGTGCGCGCCGCGGCCCGCGCGGTCGCCAGATCACCGTGCCCGTCCTGCGCGCACAGGCCGATCACACCCACCGGCGCCATGAAAACCGGTGCGGGCCAGGTGCTTCCGAACAATTCCACCGACAGGTCACGCTGCTTGGCGCCCACGAACATGCGCGGAATCACGCCCCACCGATCGAAGGCCGCCACATTGGCCCGCTGGGTGCGCTCGTCGCCCGCGCCGCCCGCCACATACGACCACACCGCCGGCGGCAGCGCCGCCTGCGCCCGCTCGGCCAGCTCCGCGAAGCTCACCGGCAGCGCCGGCACCACCCCGCGCAACCCGTCGAAGTAGATCTCGTTCTGAAAATCACCGAATGCCACGACGCACTCTCCAGTTCCGTCTCTGCCGAAAGCGACACTGCGATTGTGCGAGACTGGGCATCGGGCACGGGTGAATCGCAGGATACGAGCAGAGGGTGCCGGACCGTGCAGGATGACGTCAGGCTGCTGACCGAGGAGGAGCTCGCGCTCATTCACGCCCTGCAGCTGCGGCCCCGCGCGTCGTGGACCGACCTGGGGCGAGTGCTCGGCGTGGACCCGGTGACCGTGGCCCGCCGCTGGCAACGGCTCAGTGACCGCGGCGAGGCGTGGATCAGCGTCTCACCCGGCCCGTCGGTGTTCGATCTGCTGTGCGCCGCCTTCGTCGACATCGATTGCGCCGCAGGGCAGACCGATGCGGTGGTCGCCACGCTGGCCGCGCATCCGCACATGCTCACCCTGGAACGCGCGGGCGGCAGCAATCGCATTCTCGCCACCGTGGCCACCGGCGATTTCGGGCAGATGTCGCGCTACACCCTCGACGTGCTGCCGGCCGTCCCGCATATCGCGGCCGTGCGCACCCGCATCGTGACCCACTGGTTCGCCGAGGGCGGCAGCTGGCGCATCGACGCCCTCGCCCCCGGCCAGCGCGACCAGCTGCGCACCACGCCCGCTCCGGCCGGGGTCGACCGCGGCCGCGGCGTCACCCCGCTGGACCGGGCCCTCATCGGCGCACTGGCCCGCGACGGCCGCGCCGCGCACAGCGTCCTCGCCGCCGCCCTCGGCACCAGCGCCTCCACCGTCAAACGCCGCATCGACGAGCTCACCCGGCTCGGACTGCTCAGCTTCCGCTGCGATTTCGCGCGCCCGCTGGGCGGCTGGCCGGTCGCGGTCACCTTCTGGGCGACCGCGCCCACCGCCGCGCTGCCCGAGATCGGCTACGGGCTCATCCGGCTCCCGCAGACCCGCAACTGCGCCGCCGTCAGCGGCACCCACAATCTGGTGCTGCAGGCCGGACTGCACTCGGTCGCCGAGGTCACCCGCTTCGAAGACCAGATCGCCACACTGCATCCCGAGCTCGTCGTGACCGAACGCACCATCACCCTGCGGCACGAGAAACTGCTCGGCCGCATCCTCGACCGCCACGGCCGCTCCCGTATCGCGGTGCCGCCGGATATCTGGCGGGAAACTGCACCGGCACAGGGTGATTCGCACTGAAAGCTGACAATCTGTCACCGGCGCACGGCAATTCGACGCCAACTCTCGGCTGAGACGTCTCAGAAGTTCGCGTTGAGGTATTCCGCCGCATGCGTCGTCCACAGCATGCCCGTGCCCGGCATATTGTGCCCGGAATACAGCACGTGCTGCCCGTCCGGCCAGGGCGTCAGATACCCGATCAGCCCACGCACCGCCGCCTCGTACCGATTCAGGTTCGCCACCGGATTCTGCATCAGGAACTCCAGCAGCTCATGGAAGATCACCGGCGTCAGATTCCCGATCCGTGCCCCCTCGACCAGCGAGAACGGCGAAATCGCGGTATCGATGGCCCGCAGCGGCGAATCGGCGGGGGAAGCGGTGATGATGTCGCCGGGATTCGAGTACTCCCGCACATCCATCCCCAGCGGCCACGCCCCCCGCTGCCCGTGCAGCCCGTACGTCGTTGCCGGGCACAGATTCCCGACCGACTGCCCCGCCCGCCGCATCGGATTGGCGATATTCACCACGAACGCGATCTCCAGCGGCGACCCGTCGACATTGGTGTAGATGCCCGCTCGCACTCCCTGCAGAATCGTGCTCGCGACGATCCCGCCCAGCGAATAACTCATCAGCCCACACACATTCGGCGAATCCTGCAATGCCTTGACCCCCGCCGCCACCCCCAGCCGCACCGAGGTATCCAGCGACGGCCCCCACGCATCCGGATCCGGCCCGATCGAAGCCGGCCAATCCGGCTCGAAACACCGGAACTTCCCCGTATCCAGCAGTTTGGCGACATCGTGCAGCATGCCCGCCGGCGTCCCATCGCTGTTCCGCTGCTCCCCGGTACCCCGCAACGTGATGATGTCGATCATGGCATTCCCTCCACGCACGCCGAACCTTTCGACGCCTGTGCCCGACGCTAGGCCGATCCGGGCGCGAGCTCGCGAGTAGTGAACTACCCGATTCCGAGCCCGGACGGCGGCCGGCACCCGGCTCGAGCCGGTGCCCCCGGACCGGACCTGCCGCACCCCGCGTGGTCTGTCGACCGGTGGCAGGTCCCGCCGGACACCGGCTCGCCGCCGGAGGTCAATGCCGGGGTGCGGTCCAGCGGGCGGCCGGGGCGAACACGCCGGAGGGGTCGTAGCGGCGGTGCGCCTCGACCAGGCGATCGCGCTGTGCGGTTGTCCAGGCGGTCATGGTCTCCGCACTGGGCCGGCCGTGCGGATCCGGGGCGAAGTTCGGTGTGGCCGCGTTCAGACTCCAGGTGGAGAGCGCAGCGATCACAGTGTCCAGCGCCGCCGGGACCAGCGCTGCGATCGGTGGCGCCAGCACACCGACTGTGAGGAGGTTGAAGGCGGCCTGCCGGCCCGCGACCGTGGTCGGGGCGAGCGACTCTCGCGCGAGCGCGCCGCCGAGGGCGCGAATCTCGGCCATGGTGATGGGCAGGCCGCCCGCCGGGCCGGCAGCCTCGAGCAGCGCGTCGATGGCGGCGTCGGGCAGTTCGCGCAGCAGGGTCGCGCGATCGGCTGCCGGCATCGGGTCGACCGGGTCGTTGTGGATGGAAGCCAGTGCCGCGTAGGGCATTTCGGCGACGGTGTCCAGCAACGGCGCCGCCACCGGCCGCAGCGGCGCCAGCAGCGCGGCGCCCTCGGCCAGGTCGCCGACATGGGCGTAGCGCAGGTGCAACACCGTGGCTCCGCGCAGCGGCTCCGGAATCTCCGGCAGCGGAGGCAGATTGAGGATCGCCACCGAACTGGTCACGGTCTCCGGCACGGTTGCCATCCAATTCCGCCAGGCCCGCAGCACCTGCGCCGCGTCCTCGATCCGGTAGGTCAGGCCGCCCGCGTACAGGGTGCGGATCGGGAACAGCCGGAAGGTCATCTGTGTGACGATCCCGAATGCCGCGCCGCCGCCGAGCAGCGCCCGGAACAGCTCGGGTTCGGTATCGGGGGAGACCCGGCGCAGGGTGGCGTCCGCGGTCACCACCTCCATGCCGATGACGTGGTCGGCGGCGAAACCGTAGGTGCGGGCGATCGGGCCCAGACCGCCGCCCAGGGTGTAGCCCACCACGCCGACACTCGTGGACGACCCCGCGAGCGCGGCGAGGCCGAACGGGGCGGCCGCGTCCAGGACACGCTGCCAGCGAACGCCTGCGCCGACGGTCGCGGTGCGCTGATCGCGATCGATCGACACCGCGTCCAGCAATGCGGTGTCGATGAGGATGCTCTCCGGCGGCGTAGGAGCGGCCCCGTGACCGGTGGCCTGCACCGCGACCGCGTAGCCGGTCGCGTTCGCGATGCTCACGGCGGCCGCGACGTCGGCGGCGCTGCTGGCCACCACGATGGCCGCGGCCCGATGCTCGGTCGCGACATTGAATCCGGTCGCCGACAACCGGTAGCCGTCCTGGCCGGGCGTGTGGACCTCACCGGCGACCGCCGCTCGCAGGCGTTCGGCGAGCACGGAACTCGGCATCGGCCGCCGCCCGGTGGCGGTCGGCGCGGGCGGATCGAAGACGCTGGACATGGGGCTCCTGAAAGTCGATGGTGCTGATCGATTTCCAGGAGACCGCGGCGCGCTTAGCGCGAACTTAGCTCCCGCCCAGCAACACCGGCGGGTTCCGCGCCGATCGCGCTCACCAGTGCGTTCACCTCGGCGCGCGTCATGCTCGCACCCGCCGCCAGGCCCGCGTCGAAGTCGGCCGGGGGCAACGCCGACCGGACCGCGTCGGCCTCGCGTGGCGCGTCCAGCGGATCCATCACCTCCGGCAGGAACCCGATCCGCCCTCCCAGCGCCCGCACCGCCCCGAGCAGGCGGGCGCCGTCGGCAGGGCGGCCCCAGCGGGCGGCGAGCGCCGCGGCCGTGTGCACCATCACCAGCCACGAGGTGACATCCCCGTCCAGCTCCAGCGCGGTCTGCATGGTGCGCAACGCCGTGCGGGCGTCGGCCGCGTCGCCGGTGGCCATCGCACAGCGGGCCAGGGTCCACGACGCGGATGCGACCGGCCAGCGGTGCCCGCACCGCTCGGCGACCGAAACCGCCTCGCGCAGTGCGTCTCGCGCCGCATCCGGGCGCTCGGTGAAGCGCAGGATCATGCCCTCGATCATCAGGGCCTCGGCCAGCTGCCATGGCCGGCCGACCGCACCGGCCTCGGCGACCGCAGCCCGGGCCGCGTCCGCCGACGCGGCCGAGGGCGCGACGACCGCGCGCATATACGTTGTCCACGACCGCATCCACGCGACCGTGGCCCGATCATCGGCCTCGGCCGCGACACGCGCGGCCCGCTCGGTCGCCTCCGCACCCCGGACCGGATCACCCGACAGGTAGTACAGCCCGCCGAGACCGGCCAGCGCGGCCGACAACGTCGGACCGTCGACCTCGTGCGCCGGCGGCACGGTCGCGGCGAGCGCGCCCGTGATCGCCGCGATGCCTTCCCCGATGAACCCGCGCCGGTACCAGAACCAGTACAGGGCCGCCGCCAGCCGCAGCACATAGCCGTGGTCACCCGCCGCGAACGCGGACGCGATCGCACTGCGCTGTTCGGCGATATCGGCGCTCAGCGCGTCCAGCATCTGCGCCGACCGCGCGTCGCGCAGATGCGCCGCCGCGGCCCGGGACCGCTCCAGCACGGTGCGCCGGTGCGCGGCCCGCACCCGGGCGAGTTCGTCGGGTTCGCAACGGGCCAGCGCGAATTCGCGGATCGACTGCAGCATCCGATAGCGCCGCGGCGACGACGCGGGCTGGACCCGCAACAGCGATCGGCGCACCAGACCGGTCAGCGGTTCGAGGACCGCCATCGGTGCGGACGCACCGTGCACCGCGGCCGCGGCGTCGATATCGAAACTTCCGGCGAAGACGGCGATATCACGCAGCAGCCGCGCCTCGCCGGGATCGAGCAGACGGTAACTCCAGTCGATGGTGTCGGCCAACCGGCGCTGGCGTGCGGGTGCGGTGCGCGCGCCCCCGGCCAGCAGGGTGAATCGGTCGGCGAGGCCGTCGGCGATCTGCTGTTCGGACAGCATCCGCAGCTGTGCGGCGGCCAGTTCCACCGCGAGCGGAATGCCGTCGAGGTCGGCGCAGATCCGCCGCACCGGTTCGCGCACCCGCGCATCGAGCGCCCAGCCGTCGACCACACCGGCGGCCCGGGCGGCGAACAACTCGACGGCGTCGGCCTCGTCCAGGGGCGAGACCTCGATGACGCGCTCACCGTCGAGCTCGAGCGGCTCTCTGCTGGTGGCCAGGATCCGGACCCGAGGGCAGTGGCTCAACAGCGTGTTCACCACGGCGGCGACTCCGTCGAGGACATGCTCGCAATTGTCCAGCAGCAGCGTGCATTCCCTGTCCGCGAGGATGTCCGCGAGCCGATCCGGCGAGCTCGCGCCCCGGACCTGCACGGCCGCGGCCACCGTGGCGGTGACCAGCTCATCGGATTCGATCGGGGCCAGATCGACCCACCACGTGCCGTCCCCGGCGGGCAGCCGGCCGCAGGTCTCCAGGGCCAGCCGGGTCTTGCCGACGCCGCCGGTGCCGACCAGTGTCACCAGCCGTGCGGTGCGCAGGGCCCTGCCGATATCGCCGAGTTCGCCTGTGCGGCCGATCAACTGGGTGCGGGGAACCGGCATCGGCCAGACCGCCGCGGTCGCGGGCGGGACGCCCGGCGCGGGCTTCGCCGATCCGAGCAGCAGCGCCTCGTCATGGCGCAGAATCGCGGTCTCCAGCTCGCGCAAGCGGACGCCCGGCTCGATACCGAGCTCGGTGTCGAGCAGGCGGCGGACATCCCGCAGGGCCGCAAGCGCATCGGACTGGCGCCCGGCCCGGTAGCGGGCCAGCACGGCCAGCTCCCAGGCTCGCTCGTCGAGCGGATGCGCCGATACCAGATCCTCCGCGTCGGCGAGTGCGGCGTCGACGCGGCCGGTGTCGAGGCGCAACTCCACCAGGGCCTTGCGCGCCCGCAGTTGGAGCGCGACCAGCCGGGTGATCTCGGGCCGAACGAAATCGGCGTCTGCCACGTCCGCGTACGGCGCGCCCCGCCATTCGCCCAGCGCCGCCTCGTAGGCTCGCAAACCGGCATCGAGATCGCCTGCTGCGCATGCGGATTCGGCGACCGAGACCTGCTCGGCGAAGCGGTGCGCGTCGATCCGGTCCGCGGTGAGATCCAGCAGATAGCGGGTACCGCAGCGGGCGATCACACCCTCGGCGCCGCGGCGGCGGTCGGGTTCGAGCCGATCGCGTAGTTTCGAGATCCCGAAATGCAGGGAACTCACCGACGGATCCGGGGCATCGTGCCAGACCTGCTCCAGCAACCTATCGGCCGATACTTCGTGCGGGAACGCGACGATCAACGCCGCCAGCAATGTTCGTTGCCGCACACCGCCCAGATCGACCGGTCGCCCGGCGACGGTGGCCGCCAGGCCGCCCAGCACCCGCAACCGCACCTGCGGCCGCACGGCATCGTCATCGACTTCACCCCGCGTGTCACCCACGGATCACCTCACTACAGCTCTCGCCCAGCAATCTAACCTGGCGCGGGAGCCGCACCGCGCATCGACGTGGATTCGGCCAGACGTCTCGAACCTGATAGCCGTGCTGGACGGTCGCGACATTCGTGTCGCGGTCGCCCGCTACCTGGATTGGGAGATCATCACCAGCAACCGGTCGCGATGGTCCGATGTCGAGCAGCGGCGCCGGGGCTGCTCTCATCCGGGCGAGACCGGTGACAAGACGAAAGGGCGGACTCTTGTGGCGAGTCCGCCCCTTTCGTCGGCCAGCGCCCGTTCAGCTCGGGAGATCTGCCGCGGCGGATTCGTCGAGGAGCCAGGTGGTGGATTCGGTGCCGATGGCGCCGGCGGCGGGGATGTCGAGGGGGGAGGCACCGTGGAGGGCGGCGGCTACCGCGGCGGCCTTGGCCTCGCCGGAGACGATGAGCATCACGTGACGGGACTTGCGGATGGCGGGGAGGGTCAGGGTGATGCGGACCGCCGGTGGCTTGGGCGAATTGGTTTCGGCCACAACCAGTTCGTGTCCCTCGCGGGTGGCGGCGGTGTGGGGGAACAGCGAATTGATGTGGCCCTCACCGCCCATGCCCAGCAGGTGCAGGTCGAAGGCGCCGTGTTCGGCCAGGTGGGCGTGGACGGTGGCCGAGTACTCGCCGGCGGCCTCGAGCGGGTCGGGGTAGTCGCCGCTGGAGGTCTCGGTGGGGTGGACGCGGGCCGGGTCGACCGGGACGTGGTCCAGCAGGGCCTGGCGGGCCTGGAGTTCGTTGCGTTCGGCGTCGCCGGTGGGGACGAAACGCTCGTCGCCCCAGAAGACGTCGAGTTTGGTCCAGTCGATGTCGCCGGGGGCCTTGCGGACCCATTCCAGCAGGGCGATACCGGTGCCGCCACCGGTCAGGACCACCGAGGCGGAGCCGCGCAGACGCTGCGCCTCCACCACCTGGGCGACGAACTTCGCGGCCGCGGCCTGCACGAGTTCGTCGGTGGTGGCGAAGGTTTCGACGGCGGGCTTACTCATAGGTCACCCTTTCGATTCCGGTGAGGGCCTCGGCGTAGATGTCGTCCGCGTCGAGGTGGCGCAGTTCCTCGGCCAGGCAGTCCTTGGTCTCGCGACGGGCCAGCGCGAAACTCTGATCGGGTTCCCCGGTCCGGCTGAGCGTCGCGGTGCGGCCGTGCTGTGGACGCGCAATGGAGATCGACACCGTGGGCCGGTGCATCTCCACCTTGAGCTCGCCGGTGCGCCGCAACACCGGGCAGTCCAGCCGCGCGGCCAGCCAGCCCGCCAGCATGTCGAGCGCCGGCTCTTCCTGCAGGCCCGAAATCGTCACGGACTCAACGGGTTCGAACGGAGCCTCGTCCAGCGCCGCCGCCAGCAGCGCCCGCCAGTAGGTGACCCGGCTCCAGGCCAGATCGGTGTCGCCGGGCGCGTAGGACTGCCGCCGGCCCTTGATGGTCTCCTGCGGATCCGAGGCGAAGGTCGCGTCGGTGATGCGGCGGGTCGCCAGGCGGCCGACCGAATCCTTGGACGGGAACTCCGGCGCGCCCCGCGGCCACCACGCCACCACGGGGGTGTCGGGCAGCAGGAACGGGATCACCACACTCGACTCGTGCGGCACCAGATCCCCTTGCAGCCGAAGCACTATCACCTCGGCCGCCCCGGCGTCACCGCCGACGCGGATCTGCGCATCCAGCCGGGTCGGAGCCATGCGGTCACCGCGCGCGAGCACGATCACCCGGCACGGGTGCTCCCGGCTGGCGTCGTTGGCGGCGTCGATGGCGTCCTCGGCCTCGGAGCTGTCCAGCGTGCACACCACCAGGGTGAGCACCCGCCCCATGGTCACCACGCCATTGGATTCCCGCAGCTGCACAAGACGTTTCGACACCTCGCGGGTGTCGGTGTCGGGCATGTCGATGATCACGGCCGCCGCCATTCCCGCCCGCTGCGCGCGAGCATCTCGTCGGCGGATTCCGGGCCCCAGCCGCCCGCCTCGTACGGGTCGGGCTTGCCGGTGTCGGCCCAGTGCGCGAGCGCGGGATCGAGGATGCGCCAGGACAATTCGACCTCCTCGTTCACCGGGAACAGCGACGGCACCCCGAGCAGCACGTCCAGGATGAGCCGCTCGTAGGCCTCGGGGGAGTCCTCGGTGAACGCCTCGCCGTAGCTGAAGTCCATGTTCACGTCGCGCACCTCCATCGACGACCCGGGCACCTTGGACCCGAATCGCATGGTGATGCCCTCATCCGGCTGCACCCGGATGACCAGCGCGTTCTGCCCGAGCTCCTCGGTCATGGTCTGGTCGAAGGGCAGGTGCGGCGCCCGCTTGAACACCACCGCGATCTCGGTGACGCGGCGGCCCAGCCGCTTGCCGGTGCGCAGATAGAACGGCACGCCCGCCCAGCGGCGGGTCTCCACGGCCAGGGTGATGGCCGCGTAGGTCTCGGTGCGGGAGTTGGGGTCGAAACCCTCCTCCTGCAGCAGGCCCACCACCGGCTCACTGCCCTGCCAGCCCGCGGTGTACTGGCCGCGCGCCGTCGTCTCGTCCAGCGGCTCGACGAGTTTCGTCGCCGAGAGCACTTTGATCTTCTCGATCTGCAGCTGCTTGGGCTGGAAGCTCACCGGTTCTTCCATGGCCGTCAGCGCCAGCAGCTGCAGCAGGTGGTTCTGGATGACATCGCGGGCCGCGCCGATGCCGTCGTAGTAGCCGGCGCGACCACCCAGACCGATGTCCTCGGCCATGGTGATCTGCACATGGTCCACATAGTTGGCGTTCCAGATGGGATCCCACAGCTGGTTGGCGAAGCGCAGCGCCAGAATGTTCTGCACCGTCTCCTTGCCCAGGTAGTGGTCGATGCGGAACACCGAACGCTCCGGGAACACCGTGTTCACCAGGGCATTGAGCTCCTGGGCGCTCTTCAGGTCGTGCCCGAAGGGCTTCTCGATCACCACCCGCCGCCACGGATCGGGCTGTCCCGCAGGCGAATCCGACGGCTTGGCCAGCCCGTTCTTCGACAGCTGTTCGAGCACGATCGGAAAGTCACTGGGCGGGATCGACAGGTAGAAGGCGGTATTGCCGCCCGTCCCGCGATCCCGATCCAGATCCTTGAGGGTGGTGGCCAGCTTGTGGAAGGCCGCGTCGTCCTCGAACGTGCCGCGAACGAAACGCAGACCCGCCTTCAGCTGCTGCCAGACCTCCTCCCGGAAGGGAGTGCGCGCCGAGGAGGACACCGACTCGTGAACCAGGTTCGCGAAGTCCTCATCGGTCCAGTCCCGGCGCGCGAAGCCGATCAGCGAGAAGCCCGGGGGCAGCAGCCCCCGGTTCGCCAGGTCGTAGATGGCCGGCAGCACTTTGCGGCGCGACAGGTCGCCGGTTGCGCCGAATATCACCACGTTGCACGGTCCAGCGATGCGCGGAACCCGGCTGTCGCGTGAATCGCGCAGCGGGTTCGGCGTCGCGACCGTCGTCGCCGCGCCTGCCACCGTCAGTTTCCTCCCGCGACCTGCAGTTTTTCGGTGGTGGCCGCGAGCAGTTCCTGCCAGGAGGCGACGAACTTGTCGACGCCCTCGGTCTCGAGAACACCGAACACGTCGTCCAGGTCGATACCGACCGCGACCAGTTGATCGAAGATCGCCTGCGCCTCGGCCGCCTTGCCGACGGCCGCGTTCGGCACGATCTCGGCGTGGTCGGCGACCGCCTCGAGGGTCTTCTCCGGGACCGTGTTCACCGTGTTGGGGGCGACCAGGTCGGTGACGTACATGGTGTCCGGGTATTCCGGGTTCTTCACACCGGTGGACGCCCACAGCGCGCGCTGCTTGTTGCCGCCCGCCGACGCCAGCTTGGCGTAGACGTCGGTGTGCTTGCCGCCGTCGAACACATCCTGGTAGGCCGCATAGGCCAACTGCGCGTTGGCGATTCCGGCCTTGCCGCGCAACGCCAGCGCCTCCGGGGTGCCGATGGCTTCCAGACGCTTGTCGATCTCGGTGTCCACGCGGGAGACGAAGAACGAGGCGACGGACTGGATCTTGGCGATGTCGTGCCCGGCGGTCGCGGCATTGCGCAGACCGTCGAGGTAGGCGCCCATCACCGAGATGTAGCGCTGCACCGAGAAGATCAGCGTCACGTTCACGCTGATGCCCTCGGAGATCACCCGGGTGATGGCCGGGAGACCGGCCTCGGTAGCAGGAATCTTGATGAACAGGTTGGGCCGGTCCACGATCTTCCACAGCTCGATGGCCTGGGCCACCGTGCCGTCCGTGTCGAAGGCCAGGCGCGGGTCGACCTCGATCGAAACCCGGCCGTCGAGGCCGTTGCTCGCGGCGAAGACCTCGGCGAACACGTCGCAGGCGGCCCGCACATCATCGGTGGTGATGGTGCGGATGGCCGAATCCACATCGGCTCCGCGGGCGGCGAGCTCGGTGACCTGCTCGTCGTAGGCGTGGCCCTTGGAGAGCGCGCCCTGGAAAATGGTCGGGTTGGTGGTGACACCGACGACATTGCGAGAGTCGATCAGGCCCTGGAGGTTTCCGGACTTGATGCGATCGCGCGACAGGTCGTCCAGCCACACCGAAACCCCGGCGGCCGACAGGGCCGCGGTGTTCGCGTTCTGGGTCATGAGGACTATCCCTTCACCTTGGCAAGCGAGCGGGTGGCAGCGGCGACGACGGCATCGGCGGTGATGCCGAACTCGCGGAACAACGTCTTGTAGTCGGCCGAGGCACCGAAGTGCTCGATGGACACGTTCTCGCCGGCGTCACCGGTGAAACGGTGCCACGGCATCGCGATACCGGCCTCCACCGAGACGCGGGCCCGCACCGACGGCGGGAGGACCTCGTCGCGGTAGGACTGCTCCTGCGCGTCGAACCACTCCACACACGGCATGGACACCACGCGGGTGCCGATGCCCTGTGCCTCGAGCGTAGCGCGCGCCTCGACGGCGAGCTGCAGTTCCGAACCGGTGGCGATCAGGATTACCTGCGGTGTGGCGGTGGAGGATTCGGCCAGGATGTAGCCGCCCTTGCGGACGCCCTCGTAGCTGGTGCCCTCCTGGATCGGCAGGTCCTGGCGGGTCAGAGCCAGCGCGGACGGGCCGTCCTGGTGCGGCGGCTCGGAGACCAGGAAGTGCGAATGCCGTTCGGCGCTATCGCGTTCCAGGATGGTGCGCCAGGCGTAGGTGGTCTCGTTGGCGTCGCCGGGGCGGACCACGTTCAGGCCCGGGATGGCGCGCAGCGCGGCGAGGTGCTCGATCGGCTGGTGGGTCGGGCCGTCCTCGCCGAGGCCGATGGAGTCGTGGGTCCACACATAGGTGACCGGGGTGCGCATGAGGGCGCCCAGGCGCACGGCCGGGCGCATGTAGTCGGAGAACACCAGGAAGGTGCCACCGTACGGTCGGGTCGGTCCGTGCAGCGCGATGCCGTTCAGGATCGAGCCCATCGCGTGTTCACGCACACCGAAGTGCAGGGTGCGGCCGTACGGGTTGGCCTTCCACGCACCGGTGGAGATGGACTCCGGGCCGAACGACGGCACACCCGGCATGGTGGTGTTGTTGGACTCGGCCAGGTCGGCCGAACCGCCCCACAGCTCCGGCAGCACCGGCGCCAGCGCGGCGAGCACCTTGCCGGAGGCCTTGCGGGTGGCCATGCCCTTCGGGTCCGCCTCGTAGGTCGGCAGGGTCTCGGCCCAGCCCTCGGGCAGACGACGCTCCTGCAGGCGGTCGAACAGCGCCTTGTTCTCCGGGTTGGCGGCGGCCCAGGCGTCGTACTGCTCCTGCCAGACCGCACGCGCGGCCTTGGCCCGGTCGGCGACATTGCCGCGCGAGTGCGCGATGACCGCGCCGTCCACGTCGAAGTTCTTCTCCGGGTCGAAGCCCAGGATCTTCTTGGTGGCCGCGACCTCGTCGGCGCCCAGCGCGGCGCCGTGCGAGGAGCCGGTGTTCATCTTGTTCGGGGCCGGATAGCCGATGATGGTGCGCAGCAGAATGATCGACGGCTTGTCGGTCACGGCCTGCGCCGCGGCGATGGCCGCCTCGATGCCGATCACGTCCTCGCCGCCCTCGACGGTCTGCACGTGCCAGCCGTAGGCGCGGTAGCGCGCGGCGGTGTCCTCGGTGAAGGCGATGCGGGTGTCGTCCTCGATGGAGATCTTGTTGTCGTCGTAGAAGACGATCAGGTTGCCCAGCTGCTGGGTGCCCGCCAGCGAGGACGCCTCGGAGGTGACGCCCTCCTCCATGTCACCGTCGGAGGCCACCACGTAGATGAAGTGGTCGAACGGCGACTTGCCCTGTGCCGCTTCGGGATCGAACAGCCCACGCTCGCGCCGCGCCGCCATCGCCATGCCGACCGCCGACGCCAGGCCCTGGCCCAGCGGACCGGTGGTGATCTCGACGTGGTCGGTGTGGCGGTACTCCGGGTGCCCCGGGGTCAGCGAACCCCACTTGCGCAGGCGCTCGAGGTCGGTCAGCTCGAGACCCATGCCCGCCAGGTACAGCTGGATGTAGAGGGTGAGGCTGGAGTGACCGCAGGAGAGCACGAAACGGTCGCGGCCCGCCCAGGCCGGATCACTCGGATCCAGCCGCATCACGCGCTGGAACAGCGTGTAGGCCAGCGGGGCCAGGCTCATCGCGGTGCCCGGATGGCCGTTGCCGGTGTTCTGGACCGCATCGGCGGCGAGGACCCGGGCCGTATCGACGGCTCTGGTATCCAGATCGGTCCAGTCGGTGGGGTGGTTCGGCTGAGTGAGCGCGCGGATGTCGTCTGTGACTGACACGACCGAGGTTCTCCTGACCTTCTCGTCAACGATGCGGTTGTGGGCGGCGGGGGATTCGCTGCGTTCGATCCGGGTGCGACGCGGCCGCACCGATCTACAACCACCCTAAAGGGCGGCGTTTCGTGGTCATACGGGAACCCGCAATCACTGCCCGCCGCGTCTCTGGTTCGTGGCGTTTCCCGGACCTGTTCGTGACTACCCGGCGTACGCATCGCGAACCGGTCTCGGGCCGCGCTGGGGTGGACCTGGTCGGGAGCATGGTCGCCGTAGGTCTACCATGCTCTGTAGTAGTGGCCGCGCCGGACTGGGCTGTGTCTGGAGATCGGCAGAGCGCGCTGCTAGTTCCAGACCGGATCGGATAATGCACGGCGTGCGAGGAGAAACAGTGGGGATTGGGCAACAGCCGGGTGGCGCTCACGGCTCCTCCGGGGCGGTGCTCGCCGACCGTGTCACGGGCAGCGGCCCGCTGTCGGCGGCGGCCAGGCGGGTGCTCGCCTACATCGCGCTGACCAAGCCCCGGGTCATCGAATTGCTGCTCGTCGCAACGATTCCCACCATGCTGCTGGCCGACCGCGGCCACGTCGACATCCGGCTCATCCTGGTCACCCTGTTCGGCGGCTGGATGGGCGCGGCCAGCGCCAACACCCTCAACTGCGTCGCTGACGCCGACATCGACAAGGTGATGAAGCGGACCTCCAAGCGTCCGCTGGCCCGCGAGGCCGTACCCACCCGCAATGCCTTCGTCTTCGGCGTCACCCTCGGTCTGGCCTCCTTCGCCTGGCTGTGGTGGCAGGCCAATCTGCTCTCGGGCGCGCTGGTCGTGGCGACCATCCTGTTCTACGTCTTCGTCTACACCCTCGGCCTCAAGCGCCGGACCTCGCAGAACGTGGTGTGGGGCGGGGCCGCCGGCTGCATGCCCGCCCTGGTCGGCTGGTCCGCTGTGACCGGAAACATCGGCTGGCCCGCCATCGTGCTGTTCCTGGTGATCTTCTTCTGGACACCGCCGCACACCTGGGCGCTCGCCATGCGGTACAAGGAGGACTACAAGGCCGCGGGCGTGCCGATGCTCCCGGTCGTCGCCACCGAGCGGACGGTCACCAAGCAGATCGTCATCTACACCTGGCTGACCGTCCTGGCCACCTTCGCCCTGGTCCCCGCCGCCGGTGTGATCTACGCCGCCGTCGCGCTGGTGGCCGGCGCCTGGTTCCTGCTCATGGCCCACCAGCTGTACTCCGGTGTGCGCAAGGGCGAATCGGTCAAGCCCCTGCGACTGTTCCTGCAGTCCAACAACTATCTGGCCGTCGTGTTCTGCGGCCTGGCCGTCGACTCGGTGCTCGGCTGGCACACCATCGGCCACACCCTCTTCGGCTGATCCCGGCGCGCGTGTCGATTCGGCTCCCGGCCGTTCGATGACAGGGTAGGGGCGGAACCGCCGCCCGCTCACCCGAGAGGACCGCGTCATGCCGAAACTTCGCGTCCACAATTTCGCCGTCTCCCTGGACGGTTTCGCCGCCGGACCGGATCAGGGCCCCGACGCCCCGCTGGGGATCGGCGGAGAACGCCTGCACGACTGGGTCTTCCTGACCCGATACGGCCGCGAGATGATCGGCGAGAGTGGCGGCGACCTCGGCGCCGACAACGACCTCCTCGCCGCGGGAGACCGCGGTATCGGGGCCACCATCATGGGCCGCAATATGTTCGGCCCCGTCCGCGGCGACTGGCCCGATCACTCCTGGACCGGCTGGTGGGGCGACAACCCGCCGTATCACCACGACACCTTCGTCATGACCCATCACCCCCGCCCTGCGCTTCCGATGCAGGGCGGCACCACCTTCCACTTCGTCTCCGACACCCCCGAAGCCGTCCTGAAGCAGGCTTGCGAGGCGGCCGGAGGTCAGGATGTCCGCCTGGGCGGCGGCGCGGGCACCATCCGCCAGTTCCTGGCGGCGGGCCTGATCGACGAACTGCACGTGGTGCAGGTCCCGATCCTGCTCGGTTCCGGCGAACGGCTGTTCCAGGATCTCGGCACCCTGTCCGGCTATCGCCTGTCGGACATGATCAGCACCAGGGCCGTCACCCACCTCTGGTTCACCAGGCAATAGGCCCGGGCACGCGGGACCTGTTCGCGCACCGGCTCATTCACTCGCGGTGCTGGGGCGGGGGAGCGGACCGCGCAGGATCGCCGCCGCCTCGGTGCCGACGGCTCGCCGCAGTTGCTCGGCCGGCATGTCCTCGAGTCCGGCGGCATTGCGCAGGAACGGTTCGAACAGCTGCCAGCCGAGCATGAACGCGGCCACATTCGCGACGGCCAGGGCGGCGTCCCGGTCGTCGGCGTGCTGCGTCCGAGCCTGATCGATCAGGGATTCGATGACCGGGAACCGGCTCTGCATCTGCCCGACCGGGTAGCCGTCGAGGATCGCACGGGCCAGCACGCTCCAGTGCCGGCGCAGGCGCGGGTCGTCCGGTGCGAGCACGCCCGCCGCGGCGAGTGCCGCGGTTTCGGCGGCCAGGTGATCGAGTACGGCCGTGACCACCTTGTCCTTGGCCCCGAGGTGGCGGAAGACCAATCCGTGGTTGACCCCGGCCCGGTCGGCGATATCGCGGATGGAGGTCGCGGCCGGGCCGCGCTCGGCGAACAGGTCGGCGGCGTGGGTGAGCACTGCCGAGACGACGGCGTCGCGTCCGAGCGGTCCGCCTTCGTCCGGCGAAGTCCTTGCGGCGGGTGTAGTCATACGACTACAGTAGCGCACATCAGGTGTAGTCAACTGACTACAGTCCATTCGATCAGCGAAGGAAGACCGTCATGACTGTGATCGCCGACAAAGACCCCACCGCCGATATCACGCCCCGAACCGTTCAGATCCCCGGATATCCGGTCTGGTCGGGCCCGTTCACCCACCTCGCCGCCGAACGCGACCGGCTGGCCGGGCTGCGCTGGCAGAGTTTCGACGCCCGCCCGGTGGGTGCCACGCTGGGCGCCGAGATCTCCGGCGTCGATCTGACCCGCGAGCAGCCGGACGCGGTGATCGCCGAGGTGCGGCAAGCGCTGCACGAGTACAAGGTGCTGTTCTTCCGTGACCAGCCGCTCACCCCGCAGCAGCACGTGGCCTTCGCGCGCCGCTTCGGCGAGCTCGAGGTGCACCCCTTCATCCCCTCCAGCACCGACTGCCCCGAGCTCGTCCGGTTCGAGAAGAGCGCTCAGGTCAGCGGATTCGAGAATGCCTGGCATCACGACGTCACCTGGCGCGAGCAGCCCTCGATGGGCGCTGTCCTGCACGCGATCTCGGTTCCCGAGATCGGCGGCGACACCCTGTTCGCCGACATGTACGCCGCGTACGACGCACTCGACGCCGAGACCCGCGCACGCGTCGAAACCCTCGACGCCGTCCACGATTTCACTCGTGCCTTCGGCCACACGCTCAACGACGAACAGCGGGAGAAGATGCGCGCGCAACATCCGGCGGTCCGCCACCCCGTGGTCTGCACGCACGCGGTCACCGGTCGCAAACACCTCTACGTCAACCGCGTTTTCGCCGACCACATCCACGGCCTCGACCTCGACGAGAGCCGCGCCCTCATCGATCGCCTCTGCCGTACCGCCGACGCCCCCGAACACCAGGTCCGCCTGCACTGGGAGCCCGACACGGTCGCCTTCTGGGACAACCGTGCCGTCCAGCACTATGCCGCCAGCGACTACTGGCCGCAGGTGCGGATCATGGAGCGCGCCTCCATCATCGGCCCGCGCCCCAGGCGCTGACTCCCGAGGTCGCCCGCCGGTCGGGGGCGACGGGCGACCGTGCGGATGGCCCTCCAGGCGACCCGCAAGGCATGTAAGCGAAAGCAGCCCTCCGCTTTTCGAGCAGATCATTTACCCGGCCCTGGGCATCGGGAGTCCTCCGAAGACCGGTCGTAGCTCTGCGGAGACAGGCATGCCCGAGGGGGCGGCCGGTGCCGGTGTGGTGTGGGGAGCGGCGGATAATCGATTGATCCGACTCGGAATTCGCTGGAACACTGACTTGGCTCGACTCCTGGAACGTCGGCTGCACCGAAAGCACTGCGAGGAGGGTTCGTCATGTCTCGGCCGGTTCGAATTCTGGTGTGTGGCGGCGGGATCGCGGGGAACGCGGTCGCGTTGCAGCTGTTGCGGGGCGGGATGGCCGTCACCGTCGTGGAGCGGGCGCCGGTCCCGCGGCCGGGCGGGCAGGCCGTCGACCTGCGCGGGCCCAGCCGCAAGGTGGCCGAGCGGATGGGGCTGATGCCCGGGATCCGCAAGCGGCAGCTCGACGAGCGGGGGATGGTGTTCGTCGACGAGGCGGGCCGGCAGCGCTCCCGGATGCCGGCGGAGATGTTCGGCGGCGAGGGGCTCGTCGCCGAGATCGAGATCGCCCGCGGCGAGCTCAATCAGGTGCTGCTCGACGAGATCGCCGATCTGCCTGCGGAATCCGGGGTACTCGACTATCGGTACGGTGAATGGGTCGAGGAGCTGGAGCAGGACGGCGACAGGGTGAAGGTCCGGTTCGCCTCCGGCGCGACGGACGAGTTCGATGTGGTGATCGGCGCGGACGGACTGCATTCGGCCCTGCGGGAACGGGTGTTCGGCCCGGAGGAGCGGTACTCCGAGTATCTCGGGGCCTACATCGCCTTCTTCACCATTCCGACGCCGCCGGGCACTGGTCTGGAAACCGGTTGGGTCGGAGTGCTGCCCGTGCCGGGCAGCACGGTCGCGCTGCGGCCCGATCCGGATCCGGCGACCTCGATGGCCATCATCTCCACCCGGATACCCGCCGATCCCGCCCTGCGCGGAGATATCACGATGCAGCAGTACCTGATTCGCGAACGGCTGACCGGCTGCGGCTGGGTGATTCCGGCGATTCTGGACGCGATGCCCGCGGCGCCCGACTTCTACTTCGACGAGGTGACCCGGGTCCGGATGCCGCGTTGGTCGCAGGGCCGGGTGGTGCTGCTCGGCGACGCCGCCTACTGCGGATCGCCGATGACCGGTATGGGCACCGCGCTCGCGCTGATCGGCGCTTACCTGCTCGCGGGTGAACTCCTCAGCGCGCCTGCGGATTTCGAGCGGGCCTTCGATCGATACGAGCAGATCCTGCGGCCGCTGGTGACCGAGGTGCAGAAGGGCACCGAGAAATCGGTGCGGCTCCGCCATCCCGAAACCCGCCGCGGCGTCGCGATCATGCAGATCCTGATGCGGGTGCTGGTGTCGCGACCGTTGCACCCGGCGCGCGCCCTGCTCACCCATCTGATCGGCAAACAGGGCGAATATCCGCTACCGGACTATGCGTGAGCCCCTCACCTCTCGTCGAGGACCTCGCGCAGTCGCTCGGCGAAGGCCTCCGGCTGCCCCGGATAGCCGCCGTCGGGACCGGTGAATCCGCCGTGGTGACTGGGGAACACGACCGGGCTGCTGCCCAGGATGGCCGCGGTGGCCTCGGCGGTGCGGCCGGTGAAGACGCCCTTGGACTCCTCGCCCACGGCGATCAGCACCCGCGTGCTCGCCGCCTGCAGCGCCGCGACATCGGGGGCATAGTCGGTCACCGCCCAGGAGGCTTCCGACAGCAGCGGGTCGTCGCGGGTGCCGTCGTCGATGGTGGGCATGCCGAACATGGCCGGATCGGCCGGCGGCTGGGCGAAGTAGGCGTCGGTGAGCTCGCCCTGCCACGAGGTCCAGGCGATGAACGCCGCCATGCCCGCGAAGGATCCCTTGGCCTGGTAAGCGTCGCGGACCGCGGCGCGGGCGCGCTCGGCGGCCGCCGCGTCGGGCAGTACCGGGATCATCGGCGGCTCGTGCGCCACCAGTGTGGCCACATCGTCCGGATGCGCGGTGACCAGGGCCAGCGCGGTGACCGCGCCGCCACTGCTGGCGAACAGGTCCACCGGGCCCACGCCGAGCGCGGTGATCAGCGCGTGCACATCCTCGGCCTGGACGGTCGGCGAATTGTCGGTGCGCCCGTCCTTGCGGACGCTTCGGCCGAGCCCGCGCGGATCGTAGGTGATCACGGTCCGCTCCGGGAAATACGAAGCCAGCGTGGCGAATCCGTCTGCGGTCATGGGCTGGCCGATCATCATGAGCGGCCGGTGCGCGCTCGCGGACGGCGCGGGTCCCAGCAGGTCGTAGGCGAGATCGGCTTCGGGCGTTTCGAGGATGTGTGCGGTCATATCGGTAGGGACGGTACCGTGCGGCGGAATTCATCGGTGGCTCCGTGGCGGTGTGTCACGATGGCGGAGCACAGCCGGGCCGACGAATGAGCGGTGATGATGGCGCACGGAATTCGGAATACGATGACAGCGCTCGGCCTCTGCGGAGTGCTCCTGTCGGTGGAACGGCGTGCTCATCCTCGGCACCACGGCCGGGGTGGAGACTTTCCGGCTTCCCTGGCCCCGCACCGGATTCCGACGCGGGGGAGCGGTCAGTTGCAGGGCTGCAACGGGAAACAGGCGGGTGCGATGGTCGTCGACGGCAGCGTCGGGTCCACGGCATGCATCGAGGTGGTCGCCTGAACGACCGTGGAGTGCGGCGGCTGCTGTTTGCTGGGCGTCGGCGTGGTCCGGCCCGTGCAGGCGATGGCGATCACCAGGATGATCACCGCCAGCACCAGGCCGCCGATGATCGGCAGATCCTTGCGACGCTTCTGTCCGGTCCCGCTCGTGGCCTGCCGATCGTTCCACAGCGGGAACCTCTCACGCTCCTGCGACGGACCGGAAGGACCGGGCTGCGGCCAGGATTGGGGGCCCGGCCCGAAACCCGGCGGCGCGGGTTGACGGGGCTGCGGCGGCTGCCCGAACGGCGGCGCACCGGGCGGTGCGGGCAGGGGCTGGGTCGGTGTGGGCTGCGTCGGCCGCCCGGCCGGGGCCGCGCCCGGGATCGGTGTCGGAGGCGGTGGCGTGCCCCGGCTCGGCGTCGTCGGCTCGGACCTGCCCGCCAGCGCGCGGTAGGCCCGCTCGGCCGCGGTCGCCGAGGTAGCACCCGCGATCGCGGCCGCGGCGGCACTGCCCGCGCCGGTGCGGCGCGCCGGATCCTGCTGTACGGCAGGACGATCACCGCCGCTCGCGGATTCGGCAGCGGGTCCCGGCTCGGCCGGGCCGCTCCCGCCCGTGCCCTCGCCGGAATGGACGGGCACCGACGGGACCGACGGCACCATCACCTCGGTCGGCCGGTTCGGGAACGGCAGGGGAGCGTCGCGTGCCGAGTCCGGCACCGGGAATCCCTCCGACACCAGATCGGAATAGGTTGCGGCGGCGGCGAACCCGAGCGCCCCCAGCGCCTGCCCGACCTGTCCCGCATCCCACGACGCCGGGGCGCCCTCGGCGAGCGTGGTGAAATAGGCGCGCAGCGACGACGGCCCGTCGCCGATCAGCACGTCGATACCGGTGGGCAGCGCGCCCTTCTCCAGCTTCACGCGACTGCCCAGCTGCGGCACCAGCAGCACCAGCCCGCTGACCGGTACATGCTCGCGTCCGGGTGCGGAGCGCAATTGCCCGGCGAGGTCCACGGTCTGGCGGCGCACCCGCTCCAGCGGATCGGCGTCCCCGTCGATGGGCGCGGGCTTGCCGTCCACGGTCCACGGTTGATCCTGCGCGCACGCCAGGGTCCCGGTCACCCGCTCGGTGAACCCGTGCACGCCGACCACCACACAGGTCTGCGGCGTCCACACCACCACATCGGCGTCCTGGCACTGCACGACCGCGATACCGGGCACGGCGTGCGGGCCGCTCCAGGATTTGAGCCAGTTCACCACGGTGCGTTCGGTGCTCGACAGCCGCGACGGGTCGTCGTTACGGACCTTCACCAACATCCCAGAACCACCTCTGACCGATGCGCCTCTACCTGCCGGCCGCCCGAACCCTCGCCGCGACCACCTTACGGGGTCGCGGCACCCTCGTGTGGCCGAAAATGTACGGTCTCAGCGAATCGTCTTGCGCGGCAGCATGATCATTCTGCACGGTCGGCCCGGGACTCGGGATCCCAGGGGCTTTCGCCCCGATACGCCCGGAATGCGAACTCCGGCAGTTACCGCTCGGTAGGCGTGCTCCGGGATCCGACATATCCGTCGGGACGGACGAGCACCCAGCTGCCGTCGGCCGCGTCGTAGGCCCGCTGTGCGTCCCCCGCGGCGTCGGTGAATTCACCATTGCCGGAGGCGGATTCCGGCCGGACCACGCGCACGGTTCGCAGGTCCGTCGCGGGGAATCCGGCCTGATCGGCCGTCGTGTCCGGGCCGAACAGCAACAGCGTGGCGTGGGGACCGCGGAACAGGTCGAACAGCCGCACGGTCTTTCCGTTGGCATCGACCAGGGGTGCGTCGGGGGCACGATCGCCGGCTTGCAGCTCCGCCGCGTCGTCGCCGGTGTCCCGGTAGCTGATGTCGAGCTGATGGGTGCCCTCGCGATCCATGGCATCCGGATCGCCCTTCACGGTCTTGTCGAGCAGCTCGCTGCTCAACCCGAGGATCCGTGCGGCCACGGCGCGGCGCTCGGTCTCGTAGCTGTCCAGCAGCGCCTCGCTCGCGGGCCCCGGATGACGCAGCGCGGCTTCGAGTTTCCAGCCGAGGTTGTGGGCGTCCTGCACGCCGGTGTTGAGCCCCTGCCCGCCGGTCGGCGGATGCGCGTGCGCGGCGTCACCGGCCAGGAACACCCGCCCGGCCCGATACCGCTGTGCGAGACGGACATTCGGCCGCCACACCGTCGACCAGGTCAGGTCGCTCAGAACGATGTCGCCACGGCGGGAACGCCGCGTGAGATGGTCCTGCAGGTCCGCCAGCTCGGTGCCGGACTCGGTGTTCAGGCCGGTCGCGAACTGGAATTTCCGCCCACCCGGCAGCGGCATCAGCGCGATGCCGTCCATGGGGGAGGAGCTGTCGGCGAACCAGTACCCGACCGAGTGATCGAGCGCATCCGCGCACACGTCCCCGAGCAGCATCCGGATCGACTCGTCGGTGGTGCCCTCGAACGGAATCCCCAGCGTCTTGCGCACGGTGCTGCGCCCGCCGTCCGCGCCGACCAGATAACCGGCCCGCACGGTCTCGGTCGCACCCGCGCGCTCCAGGATCACGGTCACTCCGTCGGCGTCGGCGCTGAAATCGGCCACGGCCGTGGCGGTTTCGACGCGGACCCCGAACTCGGCCAGCCGCTCGCGCAGCACTCGCTCGGTGTCGGCCTGGGCCAGCACCCACGGATTCGGGTGCGGCACCGCGGATGTGGGCTCCCGCCAGGCGCTCATCCGCCGCTCCATCACGAACTGCCCGTCCAGGTGCACCAGCAGCGGCGCCTGCGGCGCGCCCTGCGCGAGCACCGCGTCGAGCACCCCGAGATCGTCGAACACCTCGAGGGTGCGCGGCTGCAGCCCGTCCCCGCGCGACCCGGCGAAGAACTCCCCGGCCTTGTCGACAATGCGGACCCCGATGCCGCGACGCGCCAGATCGATGGCGAGGGCGAGCCCGGTCGGCCCGGCTCCCGCGACGAGGACCTGCGGATTCATGGCAACTCCAATGCTGAATTGAAATTCACTGAATGTGGATTCAGTATTGTGGGTGGTACCTTCCGCTGTCAAGGAGGTGGATGGTGGCAGCCCGCCGCAGTGAGAAGTCGGCCGAGACCGAACAGGCGCTCAAGCACGCCGCCCGGCAGCTGTTCGCCGACCGCGGCTACCTCAACACCAAGATCACCGACATCACCGCGGCCGCCGGCCGGGCCGCGGGCTCGTTCTACAACCACTTCGCGAGCAAGGAGGAGTTGCTCCAGTCGCTGCTGAAAGACCTTGCCGACGAGAGCGATACCTCCGCCGAGGACCCGGCGCACACCGCCGACTTCACCGACCCGGAGTCGGTGCGCTATCACATCGCGAGCTACTGGTCCTTCGCCCGCACGAACTGGCCGGTGCTGCGCGCCGTCCAGCAGGCGGCCCTGGTCAATGACGACTTCGCCCGCATCGCAGCGCGTTTCGCCACCGAGCAGCGCGACGAGGTGGCCGACCACCTCGACGGTTTCGTCCCCGCCGGCCTGCGCCTACCCGGCTCCGCCGACGCCAGCCTGGCGATGATGTTCGTCTCGGCCACCGGCCTGTTGCAGGCGGTGGAGGAGGGCGGCCTGGCGCTCACCGACGAGCAGGCCGTGGACGCCCTCACCCGATTCGTCTACCGCGGCCTCACCGGCCGCGATCTCGACTGACGAAAACCTCAGGGCACCAACACGATCGAGCCGGTGGTCCGGCGTCCCTCCAGATCCCGGTGCGCCTGCTCGGCCTGCGCCAGCGGATAGCTGCCGCCGACCCGGATGTGCAGCGTGCCGTCGGCGATGGCGTTCATGATGTCGCCTGCGCGCCACAGCAATTCGGCCCGATCCCGGGTGTAGTGCGCCAGTGTGGGGCGGGTCACGAACAGTGAGCCCAGCGCATTGAGCCGCTGCAGATCGAACGGCGGCACCGGCCCGCTGGCAGCGCCGAACAGCGCCACCATGCCGCGAATCCGGGTGGCGGCCAGGCTGGACTCGAAGGTGGAGGCGCCCACGCCGTCATAGGTCGCGGCGACGCCCGCCCCGTCGGTCAGCTCCCGCGCCCGCGCCGCGATGTCGTCGTCATAGCGCAGCACCTCGGCCGCCCCGGCGTCCCGCGACAGCTTCTCCTTGTCGTCGGTCGATACCGTGGTGATCACCCGGACCCCGCGCGCCGCCAGCAGCTGCGTCAGGATCAGCCCGACACCACCGGCTCCAGCGTGCACCAGCACGCTCTCGCCCGGCTCGGGCTTGTAGATCGACTCGATCAGATAGTGCGCTGTCATGCCCTGCAACAGCGCCGACGCCGCCACCGGCGCATCCACCCCGTCCGGCACCGGAATCGCCACGGCCGCAGGCACGACCACCTGCTCGGCGTAACTGGCCGGCGCCGCCGCCCACGCCACCCGATCCCCGACCCGGAACTCGGTGACGTCGGGCCCGACAGCGGTGACCACGCCGCTGCCCTCGGATCCCGGAATGTAGGGCACCGCCTGTGGGTACCGCCCGGTCCGAATGTAGGTGTCGATGAAGTTGATTCCGCTCGCCTGCGTCCGCACCAGCAACTGCCCGGGCCCGGCCTGCGGGTCCGGCACCTCCACGTACCGCAGGACTTCGGGACCGCCGTGCTCGGAAACCTGGATGGCGCGCATGGAGTCAGTCTTACATCGCCGCGGCCTCGCGGTGCGCGGCGGCTCGCGGAGTGTGAGATGTGCGGCGGTTCATGGACGCTGAATTACCCGTGGGTAAACTGCAGCGCATGAGCGCTACCACCGCCCCGGCATCCGAGAAGCTGTCGCCGTCCGTCGTGGATTCCGTGAAGGGATTCGTCGCCGAGCACGGCGGTTCCGCGACCGCGGTGCTGCAGCCCATCGGCCGCGTCGGCGTCCGCATCACCCTGGTCGGCGCCGACGGTGTCCTGGGCGACCGCGTCGTCGGGTCCATGGCGGCCGCCAAGTCCCTCGTGGAGACCGTGAACGGCCTGTCCGAGACCGAGGAGTGGGACCGCGAACTCATCTCCAAGGTCACCCCGGCGAAGGGCCACTGGGCCAAGATGGCAGGCTGGGTCGCACACCAGAAGCGATTCCCCAAGGCGCGCAACGAGAAGTGACCGCGCCCGCAGCCGGCGGGGGCGGAAAGGACCGGATCGACGTGTCAGGGCGCGTGACCAAGCAAGCGCAACTGCGTTCGGCGCTCACCACCCTGTGCGCGAATCTGCGTCCCGGTGAGATGCTGCCCAGCGAACGCCAGTTGTGTGACGACTACCGGGTCAGCCGCATGACCGTGCGCGAGGTACTGGGTCAGCTCGAATCCGAGGGCGTCATCACGCGCGTCCCCGGCAAGGGCACCTTCGTGGCCGAGCGGGTGGCCCGTTCCCGGCTGCACATGGCCTCGTTCACCGACGACATGCGCCGGCTGGGCCGCACCCCGAGCACGGTGGTGCTGCACACCGATCATGCGGTGCCGCCCCCGGCCTCGGCGACCGCGCTGGGGCTGACCGCGAACGCCAAGGCGTACCACCTGGTTCGGCTGCGGCTGGCCGACGGGCTGCCCATGTCCATCGACGACGGCTGGTACCGCGCCGATCTGCTGCCGGAGCTGCTGGATCACGAACTGACGCAATCGCTCTACGCGCTGTTCTCCCGCGAGTACGACTGCCCGATCGACCGGGCCGAGCAGAGCGTGCGCGCGGTGGCCGCCGACGAGCGGCACGCGGGCTGGCTGGGCACCGAAACCGGTTCGCCGCTACTGGCTTTCGACCGGATCTCGTACTCGCGCGACCGGGCCGTGGAGCACGCGCAGTCCTGGTACCGGGCCGATCGGTACCAGGTCTACATGACCGTCTCGGCCGAGGACAGCTGACCGGCCTACCGGCAAGGAACGAGCCGCCGCCCGATCGGGCAGCGGCTCAATTCTTTTCCGGCCTGGTGCGGAGTCCTTCCTGTCTCACATGGAGAACAGCACCGAGCCCGTGGTGACCGGGCCGGTCAGGGCGTTCCGCGCCGATCCCGGGCTGCTGTCCATGACCACCACCGGCACGGCCGCGCTCAGGCCGAGACGGCGAACGGCGTTGGGGGAGAAGGAGATCAGCGGATCACCCGCGGTGACCCGGTCGCCCTCGGCGGCCTTCACCTCGAAGAGGTCCGGCTTGCCGACGGTGTCGATGCCGACGTGCAGCAGCACGCCGGTGCCGTCGTCGGTGACGATGACCGCGGCGTGCGGGTGCAGCTTCACCAGCGATCCGGTGACGGGGGCGACCACGGTGGTGGCGGCATCGGTGTCGAGGGGTTCGATGGCCACGCCCGCGCCCACCATCTCGGCCGAGAAGACCGGATCGGGAACCTCGGACAGGGGCATGGCACGCCCGTCGAGCGGTGCGAGAATCTCGGTGCTCATGGCGGTCAGATAAGGTCGTTGATGTCTTCGGCCAGGGCATCGGCGCTCGGCCCGACCACGACCTGAACCGCGTCACCCATCTTGACAACGCCATGGGCGCCGGCGGCCTTCAGTGCCTTCTCGTCGACCAGGTTCGCATCCTTCACTTCGCAGCGCAGGCGGGTGATGCAGCCTTCCACCTCGACAATGTTGTCCGCGCCACCCAGTCCGGCGATGATCTGATCCACTTTCGACATTTTTCCTCCGTGCGTGTCGAGTAGACAAAGCTGGTTATAACCAGTATATGTCTGGTTATAACCAGTGACGCTAACTGATCGTGAACAGTACGCGTGACTCCATTCACAGACTGAGGACCATCCATGGCCGATGCCGTCGAGAGCTCCCGCAAGAAGCTCGATTTATCCGGACTGCAGAAGCTCGGCCGCAGCTTGATGCTGCCGATCGCCACGCTACCCGCTGCCGGACTGTTGCTCCGGCTAGGACAGGACGACATGCTCGGCCGGTTCTCGCCGATGCGGTCCGCCGCCGCCGTGCTCGCCGGCGCGGGCGGCACCCTCATCGACAACCTGCCGCTGCTGTTCGCGGTCGGCATCGCCATCGGCTGGGCGAAGAAGGCCGACGGTTCCACCGCGCTCGCGGCGGTGGTCGGCTACCTCGCCTTCACCGGTGTCCTCAAGGCCATGTCACCGGTGGTGCTGGACGGCAGCTGCGGCCCGGTGCTGGGCTGGCTGTTCCGGGTGGCGCACTGGAACTGCCCGGTCGTCGACGTCGCGAAGGCCCCGGCCGCGCAGCTCGTCAACTTCGGCGTCCTCGGCGGCATCGTGATGGGCCTGACCACGGCCACGCTGTGGCAGCGCTTCCACCGCACTCAGCTACCCGATTACCTGGGCTTCTTCTCCGGCCGCCGGCTGGTGCCGATCCTGACCGCGTGCGCGGCCGTCGTGATCGGCGTGCTCATGTCCTTCGTCTACCCCGCCTTCAATGCCGCGCTGACCTGGCTGGGCACCACCGTCGCCGACAACTCGGTCGCGGGCGGCGGCATCTTCGGCTTCGCCAACCGCATGCTGCTGCCACTGGGCCTGCACCACATCATCAACTCGGTGGTCTGGTTCGTCATCGGCGACTACCACGGCGCGCACGGCGACATCCCGCGCTTCCTGGCCGGCGACCCGTCGGCCGGCACCTTCATGACCGGCTTCTTCCCGATCATGATGTTCGGCCTGCCCGCCGCGGCCATCGCCATCTGGCGCCACGCCCGCCCCGAGCACCGCAAGATGATCGGCGGCATCATGCTGTCCACCGGTCTGACCGCGTTCCTGACCGGCATCACCGAGCCGCTCGAGTTCTCGTTCATCTTCGTGGCGTGGCCGCTGCTGGTGATCCACGCGTTCTTCACCGGCACCTCGCTGGCGCTCACCAATGCGCTCGGGATCCACGACGGGTTCACCTTCTCGGCCGGTGCCATCGACTATCTGCTGAACTTCGGCAAGGCCACCCATCCGCTGCTGCTGATTCCGATCGGGCTCGGCTACGCGGCCCTGTACTACGTCACCTTCAGCTTCATCATCAAGCGCTGGAACCTGCCGACACCCGGCCGGGAACCGGACGAGACCGAGTTCGAGAAGGAGAACATCGCAGCATGATCACCCGCACCGCCGTAGTCGCGTCCGAGACCGGACTACACGCCCGTCCCGCTGCCCTGTTCGCCAAGGCCGCCGGGGAAGCCGGTGTCCCCGTCCAGATCTCGGTCGGCGACAAGGACCCCGTCGCCGCCAACAGCCTGCTGCAGGTGATGACCCTGGGTGTCAAGCAGGGCGACACCGTCACCCTGCACGCCGAGGACGGCGCCGACGCGGCCCTCGATACGCTGGTCGCGATGCTGGAGACAGACCTTGACGCGTGAGGTGCGCGGTGTCGCCGCCGCTCCCGGGATCGCCGTCGGATCGGTGAAGTGGCTGGCGCCGGCGCCGGTCACCAGCCGGGACGACGCGCCCGGGAGTGACGTCGAGGCCGAAATCGCCCGCGCGGAGGCCGCTTTCGAGACGGTCGCCGGCCGGTATTCCGCGCAGGCCCTCGACGCGCAGGGCCCGGCGGCGGACATCCTGTTCATGACCTCGGCGCTGGCCGCGGATCCGGCACTGCTGGATCAGGTGCGCGCCGAGATCCGGGGCGGGACGCCGACCGCGCACTCGGTGACCGAGGCGGTGGCGCATTTCGGGGCGCAGCTGGCCGCGCTCGGCGGCATGATGGCCGAACGGGCCTCGGACCTGCGGGATGTGGGGCAGCGGGTGGTCGCCGAGCTGCTCGGGGTCGATCCGCCCGGGATCCCGGACAGTGCAACGCCTTTCGTGCTCGCCGCCCAGGATCTGGCGCCCGCCGATACCGCGACGCTGGACCCGGAGCGGGTCATCGGGCTGCTCACGGTGGCGGGCGGGCCGACCTCGCACACCGCCATTCTGGCCAAGGCGCTGGGTATTCCGGCCGTGGTCGCCGCACCGGACGCGGCCGGGATCGCCGAGCACACCGACGTCGTGCTGGACGGCACGGCCGGCGTGGTCGAGGTCGAGCCGACCGCGGCGCGTCGCGAGGAGGTGCTCGCGCTGCGCGCCCGGCAGGCGGCCGCGCCGACCGGTCCGGGCCGGACCGCCGACGGGCACGCCGTACCGCTGCTGGCCAATGTCGGCTCCGCGGCCGATGCGCGGCTGGCGGTCGAACTCGGCGCCGAGGGTGTCGGCCTGTTCCGGACCGAATTCCTGTTCCTGGACCGCAAGTCGGCCCCGACGGTGGCCGAGCAGACCGAGCAGTACGCCGAGATTTTCCGAGTCCTGGGTGACCGGCCCGTCACGGTCCGCACCCTCGATGCCGGATCCGACAAGCCGCTGCCGTTCCTCGACCTGCCGGATGAGGAGAACCCGGCACTGGGCGTGCGCGGTCTGCGATTGAGCAGCGTCGATGAGGGGACGCTGCTCGATCAGCTCACGGCCATCGACACCGCGGCCAGGCAGACCGGCACGCCGGTGCAGGTGATGGCGCCGATGGTCGCCACCGCGGAGGAGGCGGGGTACTTCGCCGCCCGCGCCCGCGACGCCGGGATCGGCACCTGCGGCATCATGGTCGAAATCCCCTCCGCCGCACTGTGTTCGGAGCAGCTCGGCGCGGAGGTGGACTTCTTCTCGATCGGCACCAACGACCTGTCGCAGTACCTGTTCGGCGCGGACCGCATGGCGTCGTCGCTGGCGGCGCTGCACAATCCGTGGCAGCCCGCGCTGGCCGCGACCGTCGCCACGACGGTGGGCGGGGCGCGCAAGCGCGGCGTCAAGGTCGGCGTCTGCGGCGAATCCGCGTCTAATCCCGAATTCGCCTGTGTGCTGGTGGGTCTCGGCGTCGAGACGCTGTCCATGGCGCCCCGCTCGATCGCGGGCGTCCGGGCCCAGCTCGGCGAGGTCACCCTGGAGCAGTGCAGAGCGGCGGCGGCAGCGGTGCTGTCGGCCCGCACCGCCGACGACGCGCACCAGGCCGCGCGCCGGGCATTGGGGCGAGATACGTGACGACCACCCTGCGCGGCCGGGTCGTCACCCTCACCGAGGCGGGCGAGCTCGCCGACGGGGTGGTGTCGTTCGACGGGGCGCGCCTCGACTATGTGGGCCCGGCAACGGGATTCGGCGGTGATCTGCCGGACCTGCCGGACGAGCCGCCGATCATCCTGCCGGGGCTGATCGACGTGCACTGTCACGGCGGCGGCGGATTCGGCTTCCCGGAAACCGATCCCGAGGGCGTGGCCGCCGCCGCGAACTTCCACCGCCGCCGCGGCACCACCACGCTGGTCGCCTCCCTCGTCTCCGCCACCGAGGCCGAACTGCGCGACCGTATCGACGTGCTCGGCAAGGCCATCGACGACGGCCTGCTGGCGGGCGTCCACCTCGAAGGCCCGTTCATCAGCGAGCACCGGCGCGGCGCCCACGATCCCGATCGGATCATCGCCGGTGATCCGGCGTTGCTGGAACGGCTCCTCGACTACGCGGGCGGCCGCGTCGTGTCGGTGACCGTGGCCCCGGAAACAGCGAACTTCGACGCCCTCGCGGACGTGCTCGCCGACGCGAATGTGATTCTCTCCCTGGGACACACCGTCGCCGACTACGCGCAGTCCGTGCACGCCATGCGCCGCGGCGGACGGGTGTCCATCACCCACCTGTTCAATGCCATGCCCGAGCTGGCGCACCGCGACGCCAACTTCCTCACCGCCGCCATGGCCGCGGCGGGACGCGGGGATGTGGTGGCCGAGGTCATCGGCGACGGCGTGCACCTGGCCGACGGCACCGTGCGCATGGTCTTCGACACCATCGGTCCCGACAATCTGGCCCTCATCACCGACGCCATGGCCGCCGCCGGGCAACCCGACGGGCGCTACCAGCTCGGCAGCCTGGATGTCGTGGTGCGGGAAGGCATCTCGCGCATCTACGACCCGGGCGGGGAGGGCGCCATCGCCGGCGGCACCGCCACCGCCGCGGAAGTGCTGCGCCGCACCGTCTTCCACGCGGGCGTCGAGCTCACCGCGGCGGCCACCGCCGCGTGTGCCACCCCGGCCCGCCTGCTCGGCATGGCCGACGACATCGGCGCGCTGGCTCCGGGTATGCGCGCCGACGTCCTGGTCGCCGACCACCACCTCAACCCCGTGACCGTGTACAAGGATGGAGCGCCATGGAACTCGTGATCACCGACAACGCGGCCGAGGCCGGTGTGCTGGCCGGCCGCATCATGGCCGACCACGTGCGCCGCGGCGCCCGCGCCATCGGGCTGGCCACGGGCTCCTCACCGCTGGGCGCCTACCGGGAGCTCATCCGGCAGTATCGTGAGGAGGGTCTGAGTTTCGCAGGCGTGCAGGCGTTCCTGCTCGACGAGTACATCGGCCTGCCGCCGGGACATCCGCAGTCCTACCGGCAGTTCATCCGTGACGAGTTCACCTCGCATGTCGACTTCGCCGACACCGACGTCCACAGCCCCGACGGCAATGCCGCCGACATCCCGGCGGCCGCGGCCGCCTACGAACGCGCCATCGCCGAGAACGGGCCCATCGCCGTGCAGATCCTGGGCATCGGCGCGAACGGGCACATCGGCTTCAACGAGCCGGGCTCCTCACTGCGCTCGCGCACCCGGGTCAAGACTCTGACCCCGACGACCCGCGAGGACAATGCGCGCTTCTTCGACGACGACCTGGCGCAGGTGCCCACCCACGTCCTCACCCAGGGCCTCGGAACCATCGGCGACGCCGGCCATCTGCTCATGATCGCCACCGGCGCGGGCAAGGCCGAGGCCGTCGCCGCGGCGGTGGAGGGTCCGCTCTCCGCGTTCTGCCCAGCGTCGATCCTGCAGATGCACCCGCACGTCACGGTCATCGTGGACCCGGACGCGGCGGCGCGCCTGAAGGCCGCCGACTACTACCGGTTCGCGGTGGCGAACAAGCCCTCCTGGCAGAGCTTCTGACCCCTACGCGCCCTGCTGCATGGCGGTGAGCGGGGCCATGTCGAAGTAGTCGCGCCACGCGGAGATCCGGCCGTCGCGGACCTCGAACACCCCGGTCACCGGCAGCTCGATGTGGTTGTCGCCGAGGGTGAATCGGTCGGTGCGCTCGTTGAGCACGACGGTGCCGGTGACGGCCTGGTGGTGGATGATGAAGTCGATGCCGCCGAACGCGCCGATGAAGCCGCGCAGGAACTCCAGGATCGCGGCCTTGCCGACGAACGGCTGCATCGGAATGTTGTGGTAGACAGCGTCCTCGGTGAAGAACTCGGCGATGGATTCCGGTGTGCCGGTGCGCCATTCGGCGCACAGCGCGGTGACGACCTCGGCGGGGGACAGGGTCGTGTGGTCGATGCTCACTGCGGTGGGAGACCTTTCGTGCGGGTGACCTGAACTGCAGGGGCCAAAGTTCCCGGCGGCCCCGATGGTGTCAAGGGTGTTCTCGCAGTGAGACATTCACCCGTCCGCGTCTCGGTGTTTCAGGGCGTCAGCGCGCCACCCAGGATCGCGGTCACCATGGCGTGCACGGCTTCGGTCTCGGGCCGGGCCGCGGTGCGGTCGGCGAAGAGCAGGTGTCCCGATCCGATCAGCGTGCGAGCGAGTAGATCGGTGTCGCAGGTGGCCGCGAGGCGGCCGTTGCCGACCTCGGCGGCGAGGTATCCGGCGATCAGTTCGGTGGCCTCGGTCAGGACGGGGACACCGACCGGCCGGCGCTGCCGCAGCCGGGCGCGCAGCTCGTCCCGATAGGTGACCAGGCTGACGATGGCCACCGCCACCGTCTCGAACACGGCGGTCAGTGCCTCGGTGAGGTTGCCCGGCACCGTGGCCTCCCCTGCCCGGTCGCGCAGTGCGGCGCCGAGCCGCTCCACCCGGACGATCCGATCCTCGACCAGCTCGGCGAGGAACCCGTCGAAGTCGGCGAAATGCCGGTGCAGCACGCCTTTCGCGCACCCGGCCTCGGCGGTGACGGACCGGCTCGTCAGCCCGCTCGGCCCGTCCCGCAACAGAATCCGCTCGGCGGCGTCGAACAACTGCTCCCGTGCATCCCGAATGGCCACCCCGGTGGGCACCCCGCACTCCTTCATGTCGGCCGGACCCAATCCATTTGCGGAGTGGGCAAGTGCCCACTTAAAGTGGGCGCATGGTCACTCTACCGCCCTCGGGCACCGAACCCGCAGACCAGAGCCCCCATCGAGCCCGGCACATCGCGGAGTCGTTCGGTATCGACGCCGCCCGCTACGACCGCACCCGCCCGGCGTATCCCGCCGCCATGATCGAGCGCATCCTCGCGGCAAGCCCCGGCACGGACGTCCTCGATGTCGGCTGCGGAACCGGTATTGCGACCAGGCAGTTCCGCGATGCCGGATGCACGGTGCTCGGCGTCGAACCCGATGCCCGCATGGCCGATTTCGCACGCGAGACCGGCGTCGACGTCGAGGTCGGGACCTTCGAGGACTGGGATCCGGCCGGCCGCACCTTCGACGCGGTGATCGCCGGAACCGCTTGGCACTGGGTCGATCCGGTGCGGGGCACGGCCCGGGCGGCGCAGGTCTTGCGCCCCGGCGGCCGGCTCGCCGCCTTCTGGCCCCTCGCCCAGCTGCCGCCCGACGCGGCCGCGGCCTTCGCCGCGGTCTATCGGCGCCTGCTGCCGGACACACCCGTCGCGCGGGTCGCGGACCGCCCCGCCCTCGAGATCTACCAGCCGATACTCGACACGGTGACCAAGGGAATCCGCGAATCCGGAGCCTTCACCGACCCCGAGCAGTGGCAGTTCGATTGGCACCGCACCTACACCCGCGACGAATGGCTCGACCAGATCCCCACCCACGGCACTCTCACCCAGGCACCACCCGACACCCTCGCCGCCGTCCTCGACGGCATCGGCGCGGCCATCGACACCCTGGGCGGCACCTTCACCGCCTCCTACGCCACGGTCGTCGTGACAGCCGCACTGCGACCCGGCCGATCCGCCCCGG
This sequence comes from Nocardia sp. NPDC059228, assembly GCF_042754245.1. Taxonomy (NCBI): domain Bacteria; kingdom Bacillati; phylum Actinomycetota; class Actinomycetes; order Mycobacteriales; family Nocardiaceae; genus Nocardia; species Nocardia sp. NPDC059228. Next base: position 60,618 of record NZ_JBHZAL010000025.1, read on the forward strand.
CCACACCGAGCTGATCCGGAAAAGCCTGCGCGGGTTCGTGATCGAGCAGCTCGACGCAGTCCGGTCGCCTGCTCGGCTGTGCACCGCGACCCCTGCGGCCTGCGTCCGGGAGCGCCCGCATTGCCGGGTCCATGCTCACCGTGGCCGTTTGCGTGCCCTCGTTGCGGTGGCTGTCCGGCGTGCCATCAGGTGATCCGGGATAGCTTGTGCGGGTTGGTGATCGAGTAGATCGTCTGGATTCGGCTACCGGCCGGGTCCAGGTCGACGACGACGGCCGCCAAGGGGCTCTCGTCGGAGAACACCAGGACACAGGGGTCTTCGGCCACCCAGCGGTAGCGAATGGCTAGGTGCCCGGCGGGGAGGTCGGCGGCCACGGCCATGAACACCGCGGCGACCCGGTCGCGGCCATGGACGGGTTCCAGGCTCTGGGCCCGGCCCGCGCCGCCGCTGTCGGTCCACAGGGTGACGTCGGGAGCGAGGACCTCGAGCATGGTGGCGAGGTCACCACGCAGGGTGGCCTCGGCCAGGCGCTCGCTCAGTCCGGCCTGGAAGTGCTGGTCTCGCTGGCGAGGCCGGCGCTCGTGGATGTGCTTGCGGGCGCGGGAGGCGAGCTGGCGGACCGCGGTGGGGGAGCGGTCGAGCATGGCCGCGATCTCGGGGTGGCCGAAGCCGAACACATCGTGCAGGACGAAGACCGCACGCTCCAGCGGGGACAGGGTTTCCAGGACCACGAGGACCGCCATGGACAGCGATTCCTTGCGTTCCGCGACGCCGGACACCTCGTCCTCGGTGGTGACGAGCGGTTCGGGAAGCCAAGGGCCGACATAGGTTTCGCGTCGTTTGCCGATCTCGGTGCGCCGCGCCAGGGCGTGATTGGCGACCACCCGGACCAGGTAGGCGCGGGCATTGTCGACCGGTGCCGCGGCGGGGTCACGGTGGCGCGCCGCCCACGCCAGCCAGGCTTCCTGAAGCACGTCTTCGGTATCGGCGACGCTGCCGAGCATGTTGTATCCGACCGCGAACAGCAGTTCGCGGTAGTCGAGAAAGCGCGCGGTGACCTCGTCGGAGGCCGCGTGCGGTGGCCGTGCACCCAGCAGCGTTTCGACAATCACTTCGTCGACAGCCCGCTCTGGCGCGAATCCCGGATCGACCCGGCGGCGGGCGAACCATGGCCGCAGCGCCGATAATGAACCGGTGATCGAGCGTGCAGCGAGCCGGACAGCGGTCCTGGTCTGCCAGGGCCGCGCCGTAGCGGACGGGCGAATGGGCGGCGGGCGGTTCTCCGACCCGATCGCGGTCGAATTATTGGTCGACGGTGAACGCGAACTGGTCGATCTCGTGCGCGCGGGCGCGGTGCCGAAGGGGCTCGGCGCGCGGATGGAGTACGAATTGCTCTCCGCCACTTCGGAAGTGCTGGCGGCCCGCACGGTCGCCATCGACGAGGCGGTGCGGGAGAGTGCGCATCCGCAGCTGGTGATTCTGGGCGCGGGGCTGGACGCGCGTGCCTGGCGCATGCCCGAACTGGCGGGAGTCGCCGTATTCGAGGTGGATCATCCTGCGTCCCAGGCCGAGAAGCGGGACCGGTTGGGGGAGCGGGAAGCCCTCGCGGACGTTCGTTTCGTCCCGGTCGATTTCGGTAAGGACTCCCTGGGGGCCGCACTCACCACGGCAGGCCACGACGAGACCAGGCCCACCACCTGGATCTGGGAGGGCGTCGTCCCCTACCTGACGCCCGCCGAGGTCGCCGAGACCGTCACCGAGGTGGCAAAGCGCAGTGCCCCCGGCGGCCGCCTGATCATCACCTACCCGACCCCAATCGGGTGTACCACTTCGGCCGTAAGGCCATGGAGATGTTGCTGTCCGTTTCCGGCCGCACCAATCCCATGGCCGGTGAACCGCAGCGTTCGAGCTGGACCCCCGAAGCGATGGCCGCATTGCTCGCCGAGCGCGGCTTCTCCGTCACCGCCGACCGCGACCTGCAATCGGTCGCGGTCGAGGCGGGAATCGAGGGCAAACGCACCTCGGTCCGCGCCGACGGTCACATCGTCATCGCCGATCGGCGCTGACCCAGGTCAGTTCAGCGTGACGACCCAGGAGCCGTTGCAGCCGCGGTTGGTGTCGCGGTTCGGGTCGTAGTTCCACACCGCCTGCAGGTCCGAATCCTTCTGAATATTGAAATCACCCGTCGGCGACTGCACCGGTTCACCGTTGTACAGCAGCAGGCTCAGGTCGTCCGGGTAGATCGTCCAGGACCCGTTGTAGCCCGCCGGGTAGTTCATGGTCACCGTGGTGGTGCGGCCGGCGTGGTTCTGCACCACGATGCACGAATTCGGATGATTGGACTGAGCCTGGGCCGGTGCCGCGGCCAGCACGATGGCCGCCACCCCGACCGCGGCAGCGGCCACCGGTGCCGCTGCCTTCGCCACCAGACCACGCCCGCCGCTGGGAACGTTCCACATGATGCCCGACCTCCGTGTGAATTCCACCGCCCGAATGGCTGATTGGATGAGACGAAGTTATCCACCGCACCCAGCGGGTCTCTTATGAAATCCTTGTCGCCGCGACCCGGCGATTCTCGTCCCCTTCCATCGGATCCGCAGCGATCACCCCCAGCCGTTCCCGCACCGCGCACACCGAGATATCCACGTGCCCAATCGCGATCTCGCGACTCTGTTCTTCGCAATCCGTCAGGCATTCGACGGCCCGGCCGCGCGGAAATTCGGCCGAGAGGCGGCGCAGCGACCGATCGGCTGTCTGGTGAAGATCGATCGTCAGACGGGGATGGTCCGGCGGGGCCGTAGGGGTGTGCGGGCGCGGAAGGCTTCTATTGCCGCGGCGACTTCGAATGGTGTTGTGGCGTGCGCGATGTCGTCGCGGTAGAGCACCCGCTCGGCGACGGGGTCCAGGTCGAATCCCCAGACCATCGACATGAGGGGGTTGATGAAGAGTTCGGCACTTTGGGAGCGGGTGCGGGCCAGGGAGTGGTGATCACCGAATTCGCCGCGGGCGGCGTCGGTGATCGACGCGCAGACGATGCTCTCCTTACCGGGGGTGTGCTGCTGAACCCAGTCGACGGCCGCCAGCCAGGCATCGATGGCCGCGATGCCCGGTGTGAGAGCGAAGACGCCGTGATATGCGCCGAGTCCGGCAAGTGCGGCAACGTTTTCCAGGAAATGCGCGTGGCAGACGCCATGGTGGGCATCGACGCCGAACCCGACACATATGGCCAGCTTGACGGGCAGGTCGAGCGCCTGCGCCGCCAACAGGCTGGTCACATCCTCGACCGGTGTACCCAATCCGGCCTCATCGCCGGTCATCAGGAGATCCGTACCCCCATCGACCAACACCACCCCGTCCAGCCGGAGTTCGTGAGCCAACCACGCGTAGGCCGCCCGGACATCGGCGGGCCCACCCTTGCGAATCAGGAACACCCGATCCGGAAAGCCGTGGTCGCGCAACCACACCGCGAGGTGCTTCTCCGGAAAGTACGCGTCCGAACCTTCGGTCTCCGCGTCGATTTCGAACAGCCCGGGCGCGACCTGCCGGGCCGTGGTCCGCGTGACCGGCGTGAACGTGAGATTCGCCAGCATCACCGACTTGCCCTGCTCCTGCAGCGCGAACGCCACCGGCAATCCACTGAGCACGTCGAACCCGCCCCCAGCTCCAGCGACCAGGACCCGCTCGCAATCCCGCAGTCGATGCAGTGCCGGTGTGTCGAACAGCGAGAGCGCACCCATCCGTCGAAGTATTCAGCACTTCCGCCGTCCGCGCCCGAATCGGGGGAGTTCTCACTGCGGCTACCCGGACAGCATTCCGTGCTGAGAGCTCCCTGATCTTGATGGGTGCCGCACTTCATTTGGTCGACGGGCTGGGTCCCGGTGTCGCGTAGGCGGATTCGATGAATGGGCGGACGACGTCCAGGAACTGCTCGGGGGCGGAGGAGAAGGGCAGGTGGCCGGTGGGGAGGACCTGGAGCTCGGAGCGGGAGATCAGGGCGTGGGCTTTGCTGCCGTAGCGGAGGGGGAGGACCGGGTCGCGGCGGCCCCATACGATCAGGGTCGGTGCCGTGATTTCGGTTGCGCGGCCGGTGAGGTCGTAGCGGGGATCGTTGAAGCTGTGCCACAGGGCGGAGTAGGTGGCACGGCCGATGTCGGTGCCCGCCACGCGGATCGCGCGCTCTACGACGGCGTCGTCGTGCGAGGTCACGGGTTTCATGTAGTTGCGGATGCTGTGGGGGAGCCAGCGGCGGGCCATCAGGTTGGAGCCGTAGACGTTGCAGTAGGCCCGGGTCAGCGGCGTCTGCCGGACGAAGCCGCCGGTGTTGACGAGGACGAGCCCGGCGACGCGCGCGGGCTGTTCCAGCGCCAGGCGAGCGGCCGCGAATCCGCCGACCGAACTGCCGATGAACACCGCCGGATCCAGCTCCAGTGTCGTGACCACCTCGGCGAGCGTGTCGGCGATCCCGGTAGCGGTGATGGTCGAATTCGGTTCGGATGCACCGTGTCCCGGCCAATCGATGGCGATCACCCGATGCTCCGCGGTCAACGCCGGGAGGATCGGATCGAAGTCGTGGTGGTCGTGCAGGGTGGCGTGCAGCAGGACCACGGTGGGCCCGGTGCCGATGTCTTCGTAGGCCAGTCGTCCGGCCGACGTGCGCATGATGTGCATACGCAACAACCCTTCATTCGATTGTGGTGACCGATCGGTCGTTCACTGACCATCCGGTCGGTCAGATATGATGTGACCATACAATCGGTCCGGAACACACGCAAGGGGGACGCCGAATCGCCTGTGGCGCAGCACAGGGCGAGCCGGCACCGCCCCGGTGAGGGTTGAATCTGATGAATCTGCGGGAGGATTCCGCCGCGCGCACCCGCGCCGCGCTCGTCGACAGCGGTCTGCTGCTGGCCGAGCGGCTGGGACTCGGCGGTGTCAGCGTGAACGTCCTGGTGGCCGAGCTCGGCGTCTCGAAAGGGACGTTCTTCCATCATTTCGGCACCCGCGCCAACTACCTGCTGGCCCTGCATCGCGAATTCCACGAGCGCCTGCAGGCCGTAATCGACTCCGCCACCTCCGGTCTCGCCCCGGGCCGGGACCGTCTCCTGGCCGGATCCACCGCTTATCTCGACGCCTGCCTGCGCGACCGCGGCGTCAAGGCCCTGCTCCTCGAAGCCCGAGCCGAGCCTCTGATCGTGGACGAGGTGACGGCTCGCAACACCCACAACGCCGCGCTGATCGAACCCGATTTCAAGGTCCTGGGCTGGCCGCACCCGGAGGCAGGGGCCCGGTTGTGGGTCGGCTTGGTCGCCGAAGCCGCCCTGCTGGAATTGCAGGCCGGTCATGAGCAGGGGTCGGTGCGAAACGCCCTGTGGCAGTTCCTCCCCGTCTGAGACCCGCCCGGTCCCTGTCTCGCCCCCACGGTGGTCCGCCCAGCACACAGTAGGCAAGCTCTGCAATCTCGAGCGCGGCTCTGGTGCTGTGCGGCGCGCACCCGATGCGCTCCGGGCTCAGTCGGCTGCGCAGAGCGCCGTGTCGAACGCCTTCTGGAGGGCAGCGGTGACGGTGGGATCCGAGGGCCGGAGATTGGCGATGAGGGTGACCGCGCGGCCGTCCGGGGTGACGGCATTGAAGGTTCGGAAGCCCGGGATGGAACCGCCGTGTCCCCACACCTGGATGCCACACGGTGCGGTGGCGGTGGTCAATCCGAGGCCGTACGAGTAACCCGGGCGGTTGGTCAGCGGTTTCGGATCGGTCCGCATGGCGGCCACCTGGGCCGGGGGCAGCAGGTCCCCGGTGAGGAGCGCACCGAAGAACCGATTCGCATCGGAGCCGGTGGAGATCAGCGCGCCGGCACTGCCCGCCCACGACGGATCGAAACGGGTGACGTCGGTCGGCTTCCCGTCGACCGCCTCGTAGCCCTGCGGGTGCGGACTGCGGAGGTCGGTGTCGCCGGAGGCCGGGAAGTAGGTGTCGCGCAGCCCCAGTCGGTCGATGACGCGGTGCGTGACCTCCTCGCCCACCGGATGCCCGGTCACGCGTTCCACGATCATGCCGACGATGAGGTAGTTGGTATTGCTGTATTCGGCTTTCGCGCCCGGCTCGAAGTGCGCGGGCAGGGTCATGGCGCGCCGGACCAGGTCCGCCGTGTCGAAGTGCATGGTCAGCAGATCAGGCGAATCACCTTGCAGCTCGGGTAGTTCCAGATACTCGGGCAGACCGCTGGTGTGCTGCATGAGATCCCGGACCGTGATCCGGTTGCCGTCGATGCCCGCGCCCTGAACGACGCCGGGCAGGTAACGCTCGACAGGCGCGCCCACATCCACCGCACCCTCCGCGACGAGCTGCATCATGACGGTCGCGACGAACGTCTTGGTATTGCTGCCGACTCGCACATGCGCGCCCCGTGGAAAGGCCGCGCCGGTAGCGACGTCACCGACACCCGAGGTCGCACTCCACTCCCGGTCGTGCTCGGTGACGACCACCTGCAGCCCGGGTACTCCCGCCGCCACGGCAGCGTCGAGGGCGCGCCCGACCTCCGCACGCGCATCGGCCGACAACGGCGCTCCCGGCTGTCGCGTCGCATCATCACCGCAGGCCCCCACCGCGCAGACCACTCCGGCGACCGCGACAGCGGCGGCAATCCGGCGAACGAGCCTCATATGCTCTCCTTCTGGCGTAATGGCCGCGAGCGCTCGGCCGGAATGCGCTGCTGCGCAGCCGGATTCGCAGCTCACGGATCGATAACCGGATGGTAGCTCCGAGCCGCGATCCGGGCGTCACCCGCAACGCTCACCCGAGCTCATCCCTGAGACGTAGTGCCGGTCGGGGAAAACCCGCTGTCCCGTCCTGCGGGAGCGCAGATTCGAACGGTGCGCCGTCAGAGCCGGTAATGAGAGGCGACGGGCGAGTTCGCGCCGGTAGGCGGGCAGTCGGCGGTCGCGGTTCATGGCGGAGTTCGCCACCACCGCCGTCTGTTCCAGGTGGGTGTCGTCGAGTAGCTCGGGCACACAGGACATCCTGCCCGGTGCGGTCGACGGCGGTGCGGAGCCGCCGACCGATTCAGGCGGCGGCCTTGTCCACGGGCGCCGGAGCCGAGGTGGGAAGGGTTTCGCGGGTGCGCATGGCGGCCCAGAGGGCGGCGGTGGCGGCGGTGCAGGCGGCGGCGCCGCCGACGTGGACGGCGACCAGGGCGGCGGGCACGTGGGTGAAGTACTGGACGATGCCGACCAGGGCCTGGGAGCACACCAGGGCGATCACCAGGATGAGGCGATTGCGGATGGTCTTGTTCATGCCGACCGCGGCCAGGCCGCAGGCGAGGCCGACGAGCAGGGCCAGGTAGGCGACCAGGAGTTCGGCGTGCAGGTGGACCAGGGTGACGATCTCGACCTGCAGGCGTTCGACCGGCTTCTCGACGCTCTTGTCACCCGCGTGCGGGCCCGCGCCGGTGACCAGGGTGCCCGCGATCAGCGTTCCGGTGAGGGCCAGACCGGACAGGGCGGTCAGCAGCCGCAGCGGCTTGGGAACCTGAACCGTGTCGATGCCTTCGTCGGGTTCCCCGACCTTGGCCCACAGCAGCGTCGCCAGCCACACCATCAGCATGGACGCGAGCAGGTGCACCGCGACCGTCCACCACAGCAGCCCGGTGCGCACGGTGATACCGCCGATCACCGCCTGCAGCACGGTGCCGCCGGGCATCAGCCACGCGTACACCTGGACTTCGCGCCGCCGCCGCGCCCGGGTGACCGCGAGCACGATGGCCGCCGCGGCCAGCGACACCACGAAAGTGAGCATGCGGTTGCTGAATTCGACCACCTGGTGCAGCACCGGCACCTCGGCCACCGCGGTCGGCACGAAGCTGCCGGGGAAGCACTGCGGCCAGGTGGGGCAGCCCAGACCCGCGGCGGTGACGCGGACGACGGCGCCGGTCACCGAGATTCCGGCCTGGGACAGGATGACCAGGAAGGCGAGCAGTCGCTGCACCCGCAGGGAAGGCATCGGGAACAGGTCGGCAAGTCGCTGGAAGGCGCGAGACAGCACGCACCGATGGTAGCGGGGCCGCATTTCGCCCCGTCACCGGCCCTACTACAACGTGTCGTTAAACACCCGGGCGGGCGCGAACTTTCGGTCAACTCCGATGCCTACGGAGGTGACCGCCGCCCGGACGGCCTCAATCGAACTTGAAGAACCGGGTGGCCAGCCACCCCGCGAGCCCGCCCCAGCCGGCCAGCACCGCGAGCCCGTACCAGTCGATGCTGGTGCGCATCGCCTGCTCCAGGCACTCCGACAGCGCCCCGGACGGAATGATCCGCGCGATCAGGCTCACCGCGTGCGGCAGGTCGTCGGACATGAACACCAGGCTCGCAGTCCCGAGCATGACGAACCATAGAATGTTGGCGAGCGCCAGCACCACCTCGGCCTTGAGTGTCCCGCCGAGCAGCAGCCCCAGCGCCGCGAAGGTCGCCGTCCCGAGCGCGATCACCACCGCGCCGAGCAGCAGCCCGGTGAGCGACGGCCGCCAGCCGAGCGCGAACCCGATGGCCCCCAGCAGGATCGACTGCAGCACCACCACGATCAGCACCGCCGAGCACTTGCCCGCGACAATGCCCCACCGCGGCAGCGGCGTCGCCCCCAGCCGCTTCAATGCCCCGTACCGCCGATCGAACCCGACGGCGATCGCCTGCCCGGTGAACGCGGTCGACATGATCGCCACCATCATCACCGCCGGCACCACCCGGTCCACCCGGTGCTCGCCCAGCCCAGTGACCGGCAGCAGGCTCAGCCCGATCAGCAGCGTGATCGGAATGAACATGGTCAGCAGCAGCTGTTCCCCGTTGCGCAGCAACAGGATCAGCTCCATGCGCGTCTGCGCCGCCAGCATCTTGGCGCGCGTGGTCGGCTGCGGCGCGGGGGAGAAGGTGCCCGCCGCGAATCGATTCCCGGTCTCGGTCATCGGACTGTTCCTCTTTGGGTGCATCCACCTGATATCGGCGGAAAGACTGCCGTTCTCGCATGAAATCGGCCAGTCATTCGAACAAGTGTGCTACTACTGTGGTCATGTCCTCCGCTGTACTGAAGCGGGCCTTCGAATTCCGCTTCTATCCGACCGCTGTCCAAGCCGCTGAACTCGCGCGGACATTTGGCTGTGTCCGGAAGGTGTACAACTTGGCGCTGGAGGTGCGCACGGAGGAGTGGCATCATCACGCGACGAGGATCGACTACTACCAGACCTCGGCGTTCTTGACGCTCTGGAAGCAAACCGATGAGTTGGCGTATCTCAACGATGTGTCCTCGGTGCCGTTGCAACAAGCGTTGCGACATCTCCAGGCTGCGTTTGCGGCGTTCTGGGAACGTCGTTCCGAATTCCCGCGGTTCAAGTCCCGCAAGCGATCTCGCGATGCAGCGGAATACACACGGAGTGGGTTCCGCTATCAATCTGGTGAGCTCACGCTTGCCAAGATGGATGAACCCCTGAACATCGTTTGGTCGCGGTCGCTGCCGCCCGGCGTGCAACCTTCTACGGTGACTGTCACTCGCGATAGTGCTGGTCGCTGGTTCGTATCGATGCTGTGTGAAGACCCACGAGTTCAACCGCTCCCGGCTGTATGCCGATCCGTGGGCATAGATGTTGGTTTGCGTCACCTGGCGGTTCTCTCGACCGGAGAGAAGATCGCCAACCCGAAGCATGAACGACGCGATTATGTCCGGCTCGCCAGCGCACAACGAGCGGTATCGCGGAAAGCTCCTGGCTCTCGTAATCGGGAGAAGGCCCGTCATAAGGCCGCGCGCATCTATGCGCGTGTTGCAGACCGGCGGCGGAACCATTTGCACGAAGTGACCACTCGGCTCGTGCGTGAGAACCAAACGCTCGTGATCGAGGACCTGACGGTCAGCAACATGGTCCGAAATCGGCACCTCGCTCGTGACATATCCGATGTCGCTTGGAGGGAGTTTCGCGAGATGCTCGCGTACAAGGCGAGCTGGTACGGCCGCAAGTTGATTGTGATCGACCGATGGTTCCCGTCGTCGAAGCTGTGCTCGTCCTGCGGGCTTCTTGCCGAGTCCATGTCTTTGGAGGTCAGGGCGTGGGTTTGCAGCGGATGTGGTGCAGCTCAGGACCGAGATGTGAACGCCGCAAAGAACATTCTGGCCGCCGGACGGGCGGTGACAGTCTGTGGAGATGGTGTAAGACCCCAACGGAGTACTCCGGGCAGGCGATCGTCCGCGAAGCAGAAAGCCCCAGCCCGTGAGGGCTAGGACTCCCGTCTCTATCGTAGGGAAGGACGTCAACCGCGCAGCTCCCGCCCGGTCAGTTCGAGGAACACGTCTTCCAGCCGGCGCTGGTCGATGCGAATGTCGGTGGGCAGCACGTCGATTCGCGCGCACCACGCGGTCATGGTGGCCAGCACCTGCGGGGTGATGTCGCCCTGCAGCAGGTACGAACCGGGCGCGGTCTCGCGCGGGGTGAACCCTTCCGGCAGTGCGGCTTCCAGTAGCGACAGGTCGAGTTTGGGTGGTGCGGTGAACGCCAGCCGCCCTTCGGCCCCGTGTGAGGTGACCTCGGCGGGCGTGCCCTGTGCGACGACCTGGCCGTGGTCGATGATCACCAGCTGGTCGGCCAGCTGCTCGGCCTCGTCCATCATGTGCGTGGTCAGCAGCACGCTGACCCCGTCGCGGCGCAGCGCGTCGATGAGTTCCCACACCAGATGCCGTGCCTGCGCGTCCAATCCGGCGGTCGGCTCGTCGAGGAACACGATCTCCGGCCGCCCGACCAGCGCGCACGCCAGCGCGAGCCGCTGCTGCTGCCCGCCCGAGAGCCGCCGATAGGGCGTCCGCCGAGCGTCTTTCAGTCCGAGCGTGTCCAGCAGCCAGGCCGGGTCCAGCGGATTCGCCGAATAGGAGGCGACGAGATCGAGCATCTCCCCGGCCTTGGACCCCGGATACGCGCCGCCGCCCTGCAGCATCACGCCGATGCGGGGTCGGAGCTGATCGGAGTCGGCGATCGGGTCCAGGCCCAGCACCCGCACGGTCCCGGCGTCGGGAGTCACGAAGCCTTCGCACATCTCGGTGGTGGTGGTCTTGCCGGCGCCATTGGGTCCGAGCAGGGCCAGCACCTGTGCGCGTTCGATATCGAAGCTGATGCCGTCGACCGCGGTGGTCTCGCCGTAGCGTTTCACGACGCCGTCGACGCGTACGGCGGGTCCGGAAGCTGCGGTCACGATGAGACACCGTAAGGCGTGGGCTGCTGTGACCGAGCCGACACCCCCGGCTGATTGCGCCACGGCAGCACATTTCGGGTGAGGAAGATCAGCGACAGGCCCACGATCACGGTGGCGATGGCGGATTCGACGATCTGGAAGACGTAGAAGTCCGCGCCGCGCGGCATGACCATCACCGACACCACGACCGACAGCACCACCGCCGGCACCCGGAAGGCGGGCCGGTTGGCCCACGCGGCGAGGGGCACGATCGCCCACAGCAGGTACCAGGGTTGCACCACCGGGAAGAGCAGCACGATCGCGCCGAGCGAAACACCCAGCGCGCCGATCGCATTCAAGCGCCCGGTCCAGGCGGCGATGAGCATGCGCAGGGTCACGAAGCCCGCGATGAGTTCCGCGATGGGCCGGGTGATGTCGAGCAGGGCGGTGGTGTGGTCGCCGAGTCCGAGCAGCACGCCGCCGAACCCGGTGATGATCCCGACGGCGGTCGGCAGCGACAGGTAACTGCGCACGGAGGTGGCGGTGCCGACGGTATTGACCCAGCCGAATCCGAGTCCGCTGGCATAGCTCACCGAAAGTGTCGTGATCACGGCGATGGCACCGAGTACACCGCCGGCGACGAGTACCGGTTTGAGCCCGCGTCCCCACCGCCGCGCCAGCGCCATGCCCACGAATCCGAGGCTCACCAGCGAGATGATCTTCACCGACGAGGACAGCGTGATCAGCACGGCACCGAAAACCAGCAGCGCCCAAGCCCTTTGATTGAACTGCGGGCAATCGTCGATGGCGCGCAGGCAGAATTCCATTCCCGCCAGCATCAGCCCGAGCATGAGCGCGTCATTGTGCACCCCGCCCACCAGGTGGAACAGCACCAGCGGGTTGGCCGCGCCCAGCCACAGCGCGCTCACCCCCGCGATTCCGCAGCGTCGCGACAGCCGCGGCAGCGCCCATACCATCAATGCCACGCCCGCCAATGCCAGCAACCGATGCAGCCACACCCCGAGAAGGATGTTGTCACCGGTGATCTGCGCGATGCCGCGTCCCATCCATAGGAACAGCGGCCCGTAGGGCGCGGAGGTGTCCCGCCAGATGGTGGGGACATTGTTGGTGAGCACATTGTTGAGCCCGAGCCCGGCCACCGGGCCGACCGAATACGGGTCCATGCCCCGGGCCGCGATTTCGCTCTGCGCCAGGTACGAATAGACGTCGTTGCTGAACATGGGTGGCGCGACGCTGAGCGGAATGATCCACAGCAGCAGCGTCCGATCCATCTGCGAGCGGCTGAGCCGGTGGCGTGGATCGCCGCCCCACCCGCCGACGGCGAAGCGGCCCAGCAGCAGCCACGCCATGATCACCAGGATGGTGCCGATCATGCACATGGCCAGCGTCGAGGTGCCGGCCCGCGCGAAGAATCCGAGCACCCGCATACCGGAGATCGGATTCTGGTGCACCGGTTGGGCTCCGACACCCAGCGCGGACACCGCCATGATCACGGCCCCGGTCGCGCCGAGCAGCCGGATCCGCATCAATTGCAGGGTTTCGCGCCGGTCCAGACCGGGCCGGTCGGCGTCGACGCCGTGCAGGACGGCGACGGTGTGATCGGCGGCGGGAACGTCCAGACCCAGGGCCCGGCGTCCGATATCGATGACTCTGCGCCGCGCGCCTTCCACTACCGCCACAGCTGCGAAGCCTAGTCCGGAGCCGCGGGTCGGACGCCGATCGCATGGCCGTAGCGCGGGTTCGACCGGTGTGCTCGCGAGTTGCCGATCGGGGCCCGCATGGCCGATCACGCCCGCTGGCTCCGCGCACTGACGGGTGGGGTCGCGGGAAAGGGTGAGCCCTCTCTCATGACTCTCTCATACCCCTAGGGGTATACTGAAGTTATCGGACTCAGGGAAGGAAACCCCCAATGATCGGCGACGAAGACAGCATCGCACTGGTCCTCAATCGGCTGCGCCGCGCGCACGGACAGCTTGCGGGCGTCATCTCCATGATCGAGCAGGGCCGCGACTGCAAGGACGTGGTCACCCAGCTCGCCGCGGTCTCTCGCGCTCTCGACCGGGCCGGGTTCAAGATCGTCGCCACCGGACTGCGGGACTGCCTGACCGGGGAGCGGGCCGAGAACTCCGAGCCGATGACAGTCGAGGAACTGGAGAAACTCTTCCTGGCGCTGGCCTGATGCTCTTCCGGGCGATCCCTGCCGAGGGATCGCCCAGCGCCCGGAGCGAAAGGAGGTCAAGATGACCGCGATCCGCCACTGGTCCATCGACCGCATCGTGCCGGGTCTGGCGGGCACCGTGGTGCTGCTCAGCCTCGTGCTGGTGCTCGCGTTCTCGCCCTGGTGGCTGCTGCTGACCGCCTTGGTGGCGGCCAACCTGGTGCTCTTCGGGGTCGTCGGCTGGTGTCCGATGACCCTGCTCCTGCAACGCCTGGGCGTGCCCCGGACCGGCAGCCCCGCCACGGAAAGGACTTCGTGATGACCCCTGCCCTCTCGGCCACCCTGCACACCGATTTCGCCGATGCGGTGCAACGCACCCGGAAGGCCCTGTCCGAGCAGGGCTTCGGCGTGCTCACCGAGATCGACGTGACCGCGACCATGAAGCAGAAGCTGGACGCGGACATGGAGGACTACCTGATCTTGGGCGCGTGCAATCCGGCGCTGGCACACACCGCCCTCGGTGTGGACCGTCGGATCGGCCTGCTGCTGCCGTGCAATGTGGTTGTGCGCGCGGATCGTTCGGACGCCGGCACGATGATCGTGGAAGCCATGAATCCGGAGGTGTTGGTGCAGGTCGCGGGCGATCCGGCGCTGCAAGAGGTCGCCGACTGCGCCACCGCGATGCTGAGCGCGGCCATCGCGGCGCTCGGTTGATCCACTGCCCGAACACGATTCGCGCTGCCCCTGTCGGACCCCGCTCATACTCTGGATGAATGGTGTCCGATTCGAAACGGCGAATCGAGGTGGCTGCGGCCGGGCTGCTCGCCCGGCACGGCTATCACGGATTCGGGCTGAAGAAGTTGAGCGAGGCGGCAGGGCTGCCGTATGGGTCGATCTACCATCACTTCCCGGGCGGCAAGGAGGAGATCGCCGTCTCGGCCATCACCGGCACGGGCGTGCTGGTGGGGCGCATGATCCGGCAGGCCCCGGGCGATGTGTTCGGTACCGCGGCAACGCTGTTCGACTTCATGGCCACCAAACTGGCCGAGACCGACTGGGCCGCGGGCTGCCCGGTCGGGACCCCCGCCCTCGACGGCGGCAGTGATGTCGACTCCGTGCGCTCCGCGTGCGTGTCGGCCTTCGAGGCGATGACACACGGTTTCGCCGAACTGCTCACCGAGCTGGGCCTGGCACCGGGGGACGCGCGTGATCTGGCCACCACGGTGGTCGCGGCCTACGAGGGCGCGACCGTCCTGGCCCGGGTGCGCCGCACCGATGAGCCGCTGCACACGGTTTCGGCGGCCATGGCCCGGTTGATCCGGCTGAGTCTCGCGGAAGTCGCTGCTGCCGAGTCGAATTCATCCTAGGGGGGTTGACTGGAAAGAATGTTCTAGCGACGATCGATCCATGAAGCGACTCGTGCTCGACGGCCCGCACGCACTGCGCTGGGAAGACGCCGCCGAACCCACCCTCGATGCCCCTGATCAGGCCCTGGTCCGCCCCATCGCCGTGGCCACCTGCGATATCGACCCCGCGATCCTGCAGGGCCGGTTCCCGCTGGCGGGCCCCTACCCCTTCGGCCACGAGGGGGTGGCGGAGGTGGTGGCCGTCGGCGACGACGTCACCACCGTCCGCGCTGGCGACAAGGTGGTGGTCCCGTTCCAGATCTCCTGTGGCGCCTGCGATTCCTGCCGCCGCGGCCATACCGGCAACTGCACCACCCACCCGTTCATGTCCAGCTACGGCCTCGGCCCGATGGGCGGGCTGAGCTGGGGCGGGCTGTGGTCGGACCTGGTCGCCGTCCCGCACGCCGACGCCATGCTGGTCCCGTTGCCGGCCGGAGTGGATCCTGCCGCGGTCGCCAGCGCCAGCGACAATATCGCCGACGCCTACCGATCGGTCGCCCCGCAACTCGCCGCCCGCCCCGGCGCCGAAGTCCTGGTCCTGAGCGGTCCGGCCGCACCATCCATCGGCCTGTATGCGGCCGGTCTCGCGGTGGCGCTCGGCTCCGCCCGGGCCGTCTACCTCGACACCGACCCCGAAAGGCTCGCCATCGCAGCCGAACTCGGCGCGGAGCCCGTCGAGGGCAGGCCGACCGACCGGGTCGGCCGGTTCCCGGTCACCGTCGAAGCCGTGGGCGGCTCCGAAGCCCTGGTGGCCGCCATCCGTGCCACGGCCAATGATGGCTTCTGCACCAGCGTCAGCATCCAGGCCCAGGATGTCGCCCTGCCCATGCTCGAAATGTATTCGCGCTGCTGCACTTTCCACACCGGCCGGGCGCACGCTCGCCCGTCGATCCCGCACATTCTGGATCTGGTGGCGGCCGGGCGTTTCGATCCGAGCGTGGTGACCACCCGCACCGTGGCCTGGGAGGATTCGATCGACGCGCTGCTCGAGGCGCCGGTCAAACTCGTCGCTACGCGCTGAAGCCGGATATCGAGAGTGGTAGTCGCGCCAGCGTTTCCGGGTCGGCGAGCACGTCGATCCGGACGATGCGCTCGCCCTCGACGGTGAACGCCATGACCGCCGGTGGCTCGTCGCGGCCGGCGACCAGTGCTCCCGGCCGCCCGTCGACCAGGACCATCGCCGAGAAATCGGCGCGCGCCGCGAACCCGGCCGCCAGCCGCGCCACGATCGGCGCGCCCCGTGCGGTGACCGGCACCGGCCCCGGCGCGGCGGTCCGGTCCGCGGACACTGTGACGTCGGCGGCCAGGACCGCCAGCACCGCGGCGATGTCTCCGGCCCGGACCGCTGCCAGGAACGCCCGCACGACACGGCGTTCCCGCAGCGCGTCCGGCCGGAGCTCGTCGGAGGCGTCGATCACCCGATGCCGGGCGCGGCTGGCCAGCAGCCGGGCCGCGTTCGGGGACCGCTGCAGGATGTCGGCGACCTCGTAGAACGGCACCGCGAACATGTCGTGCAGGACGAAGGCGATCTGTTCGGCCGGTGGCAGCCGCCGCAGCAACACCAGGACCGCTCGCTCCAGTTCGTCGGTGAGTACTGCGTGTTCTTCGGGTTCACCGGCGGTCGCAGTGGAGGGGAGCGGTCCGGGCACGACGTCGCCGAGCGGGCGTTCGGGGTTGGTCCCGCGGGCGCGCAGCCGGTCCAGGCAGACCCGGGACAGCGTGGTGGTCAGCCAGCCGTCGAGATTGCGGATGCCGTCGATGTCGGTGCGGTGCAACCGCATCCACGTCTCCTGCACGACGTCCTCGGTCTCGCTGGATGCGCCGAGCAGGCGGAATGCCAGCGCGTTCAGCCTGGCGCGCCGTTGTTCGAAACGTTCTACCGGGAATCCCGAGTCGCTGTCCGACATATTTCGCGCTCGCCGAACGTCACGGTGTCATGACTACACAAACCATCGTCACACGACAAGCTCTCGACCGCTCGGTGCTCTACTGGACCGCCACCGTGCTGGTCGCGGCGGAACTGGTGGTCGGCGGCTGGTGGGACATCACCCGCTACCCGCAGGCCCGCGACACCATCGTGCACCTGGGCTATCCGACCTACTTCCTGGTTCTGCTGGGCATCTGGAAGCTGCTCGGCGCGCTCGCGCTGCTGGTTCCGGGATTTCCCCTGGTCAAGGAGTGGGCCTACGCGGGCGTCGTCTTCGTCGACAGCGGCGGCATCGTCTCGCACCTGACGGTCGGCTATGCCCGCGGCGAGGTGGCCGTGCTCGCGCTGCTGCTCGTGCTCACGGTCGTCTCGTGGGCGACGCGCCCGGCCGGGCGGAAAGTCCGGGACCGGCTGATAGGTTTCCGGCGGAATCTCCCGTAGAACACCGCGTTCCCGTTCGACCCGATCGATCCGAAAGCGAGTGCTCGATGCAGGTGGCGATCGCCCTGTTCACCCGTGACCTGCGGGTGCACGACAATCCGGTGCTGGCGGCGGCCGCCGCGGGCGCGGCGGTGGTGCCGCTGTTCGTGCTGGACCCCGGCATCATCGAGCGAAACCCGGTCGCGCCCAACCGGCTCCGCTTCCTGACGGCGGCGCTCGCGGACCTCGACGCCGAATTACGCGGGCTCGGCACACCATTGGTGATCCGCCGGGGCCCGGTCGCCGACGAGGTGGCCCGGGTGATCGCCGAAACCGGCGCGAGGAGTGTGCAGGTGGCCGCCGATGTCAGCCGGTACAGCCGAAACCGTGAGCGGGAGTTGCGCGTTCGCGCGGGGGAGTCGGGGTGCCGGCTGGTGGTCCAGCCCGCATCGGTGACCGTGGTCGACCCGGCGGAGCTGCGTCCGGCCACCGGCCGCGACCATTTCGCGGTCTTCACGCCGTATTTCCGTCGCTGGCTCGACACGCCGCTGCGGCCGCAGGCCCCGCGCCCACGACGACTCGCGGGTCCGGACATCGGCGGCGAGCCGGTGCCCGCCTATGCGGATCTGTGCGCCGAGCCGACCTCCCCGCACCTGTCCGTGGGTGGCGAGCGCACCGGCCGGAAACTGTTGCGCGACTGGCTCTCCGGGCCGGTGGACCACTACCACACCGACAGCGACATCCTGGCCGGCGCCACCTCCGGCCTCTCGCCCTACCTCCATTTCGGCTGCCTCTCCCCGGTCGAGGTGGTCCGCCGCACCGATCTCGCCACCCCCGGCGGCGAAGCCTTCGCCCGTCAGCTGGCCTGGCGCGATTTCCACCACCAGATCCTCGCGGCCCGGCCGGACCTCGCCCACACCGACTTCCGCCCGCGCCCCACCGCCCCGCGCGATGACCCACACGCCTTCGCGGCCTGGCGGGACGGACGCACCGGCTACCCGGTCATCGACGCGGCCATGCGGCAGCTGCTGGCCGAGGGCTGGATGCCCGGTCGCGCCCGGCTGCTGGTCGCGAGCTTCCTCACCAAGTCGCTGGGTGTGGACTGGCGCCTCGGCGCGGCGCACTTCCTGACCTGGCTGGTCGACGGTGATATCGCCAACAATCAGATGAACTGGCAGTGGGCCGCGGGCACGGGCACCGACACCCGCCCGAACCGGGTTCTCAACCCCATCCGCCAGGCCGAGCGGTTCGATCCCGATGGCGAGTACGTCCGTCGCTGGCTCCCCGAGCTCGCGCATCTGCCCGGTGCGCGCATCCACAAGCCTTGGCGCGCAACACCTCCCGTGGCCGGCTACCCGGCTCCGCTGGTGGAGTTCAACGGCATGTGACCGTCGGCCCGATTCGCGATATGGCTACTATTCAGCAACCCTAACTGTCCGATTTCGGTAGAGTGCGTCGGTGGCCTCCGGTCATGCTCGGTCTCGACACTGCGAACGGAGCGATCATGGGCCGGAATTCGGTCGCCGGCCAGCTGGTCGTCGCCCTCGTCACCGCCGGGGTCCAACGGGTGTACGGACTGGTGGGGGATAGCTTGAACCCCTTCGTCGACGCGGTGCGCCGGACCGAGGGCATCGACTGGGTGCACTGCCACAACGAGGAGAGCGCGGCCTTCGCGGCCGGCGCGGAATCGGTGCTCACCGGCCGGCTCGCGGTCTGCGCGGCCAGTTGCGGACCCGGCAACACCCACCTGATCCAGGGGCTCTACGACGCACATCGCAATGGTGCCTCGGTGCTGGCTATCGCCTCGCACATTCCCAGCCGTGAGATCGGCACCGGATTCTTCCAGGAAACCCACCCCGAGCGACTCTTCGTGGAGTGCAGCCACTTCTGTGAGATGGTCGGCACCCCCGAGCAGATGCCGCGGCTCGCCTACATCGCCATGCAGACCGCACTCGGCCGGCACGGCGTCTCGGTGCTGGTGGTCCCCGGTGACGTGCTCGGCGCGGAGGCCGAGAACCGCGGCCGGCAGTCGGATCTGGTGACCGAAGCGCCGACCGTGGTCCCGCCCGCCGCCCAGGTGGACCGCCTCGCGGAGGCCCTCAATGACGCCGACACGGTGGCCCTGTTCGCGGGCGCGGGCGTGCGCGGCGCACACGCCCGGGTCATGAGCCTGGCCGAGCGACTGCACGCCCCGATCGGCCACGCGCTCGGCGGCAAGGAGTGGATCCAGTTCGACAACCCGTACGACGTCGGCATGAGCGGGCTGCTCGGCTACGGCGCCGCGTACGAGGCCACGCACGAAGCCGACCTGCTGCTGTTGCTCGGCACCGACTTCCCCTACGACACCTTCCTGCCGCAGAACGGCCGGATCGCCCAGATCGACCGCGACCCGTCCCGCATCGGGCGCCGCGCCGCGGTCGATGTCGCCGTCAATGGCGACGTGGCCGCCACCATCGACGCCGTCCTGCCGCTGCTGCACCAGAATCCGAGCCGCGCCTTCCTCGACGCCATGCTCCGCCGGCACACCTCCGCGCTGGAGAACGTGGTGGCCGCCTACACCCGCGATATCGACCACCACACGCCCATCCACTCGGAGTACGTCGCCGCGCTCATCGACGAAATCGCCGACGACGACGCGGTTTTCACCGTCGACACCGGCATGTGCAATGTTTGGGCGGCGCGCTACATCACCCCGAACGGCCGCCGCCGCATCATTGGCTCGTGGCGGCACGGCACCATGGCCAATGCCGTCCCGCACGCCATCGGCGCCCAGACGGCCTACCCGGGCCGGCAGGTGATTTCGCTGTCGGGAGACGGCGGTCTGGCCATGCTCATGGGTGAGCTGCTCACCGTCTGGCGGCACCGGCTGCCGGTGAAGATCGTGGTGTTCAACAACTCCACGCTCGGCATGGTCAAGCTGGAGATGCTGGTCGACGGCATGCCCGACTTCGGCACCGACCAGGAGCCGGTGAACTACGCCGATATCGCGGCGGCCGTGGGCATTCCGTCGCTGCGGGTGACCGACCCGGCCGAGGCGCGGGCCGTGCTGGCCACGGCGTTCGCCGAGCCCGGGCCGATGCTGGTGGACGTGGTCACCGACCCCAATGCCCTGTCCCTCCCGCTCCGGATCGACGCCGCACAGGTCAAGGGTTTCGCCCTGGCAGCGGGCAAGATCGTGCTGGCCGGCGGCGTCGGCCGCATGCTCGACATGGCCCGCAGCAACCTGCGCAATATTCCGCGCCCGTAGCGGGTCGCGAATTCCCGCTGCCGGACCCCGGCGGAAACCGGTCGGCCTGCTTCTGGAAGAAATAGGGGCATGGCTGTTCGACCGATCCTCATCGCCGGTGACCCCAGACTGTCCACCCCGGCCGAGCCCGTCACCGAATTCGACGCGGAGCTGGCCGCTTTCGTCGAGGACCTGTTCGAGACGAACACCGCGGCCCGGGGTGCGGGCCTGGCGGCCAATCAGATCGGCGATCCCCGTGCGGTTTTCGTGTACGACCTGATGACCGGCGACGGCCGCCGGCGCGGGTACGTCATCAATCCGAGCATCGAGACCTCCGAGATCCCGGAGACCATGCCCCACCCCGACGACGACGCCGAGGGCTGCCTCTCGGTGCCCGGCGAGTGGTTCCCGACCGGGCGTGCCGACTGGGCCGAAGTTTCGGGCGTCGACATCCACAACCAGCCGGTCACCGTCTCCGGCACCGGCTACCTGGCCCGCTGCCTGCAGCACGAGACCGACCACCTGCTCGGCCACTTGTACCTGGACCGCCTCATCGGCCGCAATCAGCGCGCCGCCAAGAAGATGATCAAGGCCAATGGCTGGACCGAAGCGGGCCGCTCCTGGCTGCCCGGCCAGGACGCCGACCCGTTCCACGACTAGGTCCCGGTCTCCCGACCGGGTGAATGCATAGGCCTCGACACCCAGGGCAATCCCGGTGATCGCCGACAGCGCGAATTCGGCCAGGGCGGTGAGGAATACGCGGGCGGCCGAGGGCGCGCGGGCCGGATGGTCGGCGAAGCGTGAACGGGGCCGCGAAGACGACGACGTAGCGACTCACCACCCCGGCGATCAGGGTGAAATTGGCGAGACCGAACCGCCGGGCGCGACGAACCCGATCACGCGATGGCCACACGCCGTCTGCGGCGCGGATCCGCCCGCGTGCGCAGGCCCGCCCGCGTGCGCAGGCTCTTCAGTACCGCGGCGACCGCGAAGACAGCATTGTCCGGCGCCATGACCGCGAGGGACCACTCGGCCGCGCCGAATCGAACCCTGTTGCGCCGCAGGAGTAAATGGGGGCTCGCGGCCGGGGGGTCCTGTCACTACGGTCGGGCGGGCAATCGAAACCCGGGACCATGGGGGTGCGCATGCCGTTGCCGGCCATTGATCAGGCGACGGCCGCGAATCAGGCTGCGCCGCAGCGGCACTCGATTCCCCTGGTCGTGGTGTGGCCGGTAGCGGTGCTGGGCGCGCTGGCCGGGGCGTATTGGCTCCAGCTGGCGATCGTGGCACCGCGGATGGCGCTGCACCTGGTCGATCTCGATGCCTATCGGATTGCGGCGGACCGGGTGGTGCACGGTGTTTCGGTGTACGACACACCGCTGCACGGCCATACGCGCGGGGTCTGGGAGTTCGTCTACACCCCGTTCGCGGCACTGATGTTCGTGCCCCTGGCGGCACTGCACGGAGCGGCGTTCACCTGGGTCGGCGGGCTCGCGAATTTCCTTCTGCTCACCGGATCGGTGTGGGCAGCCCTGTCGATGCTGGGCTATCGCCGCGATCGTCGCATGCTGATCGTGGGACCGACCGCTGCCGGGCTGCTGCTGTTGTGCGAGCCGATCCGCGAGACCATGGCGTTCGGCCAGGTCAACATGTTGCTGCTGCTCCTCGTCCTGGCCGATATGGCCTTGCCCGATTCGTCACGCGTGAAAGGCGTACTGACCGGCATCGCGGTCGGCATCAAGCTGACTCCGGCGTTCTTCATTCTCTACCTGCTGGTGACCCGGCGATTCCGGGCCGCCGCCACCGCGACCGGCGCTCTGGTGACCACGATGGTGATCGGTCTGGCTGTGCTGCCGAAGGATTCACTGACCTTCTGGAGCGGCGGGTTCGCCGACCCCTCCCGCGTCGGCGCCCCCGAGAACCCGGACAACGAATCGCTGCGCGGCATGCTCGCCCGGTCGCTGGGTTCGGGTGGCGGCATCCAAGTGCTGTGGCTCGCAGCAGCTCTCGTCATCACCGCCGTCTGCCTGGTGCTGGCCCGCCGTCTCTCCGGATCCGGCCGCGAACTTCCCGCCGTGGTCCTGTGCGGCCTGACCAGCACCGTCGTCTCCCCGTACAGCTGGATCCATCACTGGGTCTGGCTCGCGCCCCTGCAGATCTACCTGGCCCACCTGGCGAATCGCCACCGTTCCGTCCCCACCGTCGCGGGCCTGCTCGCCGTTTTCCTCGTCTGTTCGGGCGGTATGTTCATCCTGTTCGGCGTCCACCGCGAGAGTGTCTTCGACTTCCCGAACCGGGGCCCTGTCGCACTCTTCGACCACAATGCCTTTATCTGGCTCGCCCTGGTCCTTTTCGCTGTCATCGCCGTCGCTCTCCGGCGAAATACCCCGGCGGAGAGCGACGGGCCGGCATAGAGGTCGGCTGATGTCCTTCAGCGTGTGACGGATTCGCGTGCTTCCATCGCCGCGCCGGTCAGCTCGATCGAGCGCACCCGGTCGTCGATGTTCTGGGCGTGATGCGCCGTGATGAGTTCGTCGGCCTGGATGCCGGCCGCGAAATCCTCCAGGTACGCCACGACGTCGGCGGGTGTACCGACGGCCGTGTACGTGGTCATCCTGGCCAGATGACGGCCATTGGGCGAGGCCAGGAAGGCGTCGATCTCCTCGTCGGAGAAGTCCGTGCCCGCCGCGCCGCGCTTGATGAACGCGCGGGTGCGCGCCCGGTAGGAGAGGGTCTTCTGTTCCTCGGCCTGCGTGCGATCCTCGGCCGCGAACACATTGACCCCGGCCATGACATACGGCTCGGCCAGTTGCTCGGAGGGCCGGAACCGGTCGCGGTATTCGCGGACGGCCTCGTGCAGGGAATCGGGCGCGAAGTGCGAGGCGAAGGCGTAGGGCAGGCCCAGGTGCGCGGCCAGCTGCGCGCCGAACAGCGACGATCCCAGAATGTAGAGCGGCACAACGCCTTCCGCGCGCGGCACCGCCTGAATGCCCGGAATCCGCGAGTTCCCGGTCAGGTACCCCTGCAACTCCAGTACGTCCTGCGGGAAGGTGTCCGCCGAGGATGGGTTACGCCGCAGCGCCCGCATGGTTTCCTGATCGCTGCCCGGCGCGCGGCCCAGCCCGAGGTCGATGCGACCGGGGTACAGCGATTCGAGGGTGCCGAACTGCTCGGCGATCACCAGCGGCGAGTGGTTCGGCAGCATGATTCCGCCCGCGCCGAGCCGGATCGTCTCGGTATGCCCGGCCACGTGGCCGATGAGCACGCTGGTCGCGCTGGACGCGATCGACTTCATATTGTGGTGCTCGGCATACCAGACCCGCCGGTACCCGCTGCGTTCCGCCGCCTGCGCCAGCGCGACGCTGTTCCGGAAGCTGTCACGCGCGGTCTGACCGGGCGCGATCGCCGCCAGGTCGAGGAGGGACAGTGCGATGGGCATGCGGGCACCGGCTTTCGTGGATGTCGTGTTCTGGAGGGCGGACGCTGTGGCGGCCGCACCTCAGTGATAATTCGATTGTCATCGAACTTATGCCCGTTCCGCACCGAGCCGCCATCGGGCGACCGGTCGGCTACCGGAATTTCTCCACGTGCTCCGCGGCCCAGTCCCGGACATCCCGCGCCGGCCGCCCGGTGAGGTCGGCCACCGTCGTCGTGACCAGATCCGAGCGTGGCCGGAATTCGGCCATCGACAGCAGTGATTCGATCAGCCGCGCCGGCAGCCCGGCCCCGGTCATCGTCTCCCGGGCCACCTCCAGCGGCAGCGCCTCGAACCGCAGCGAACGACCCAGCACCTCGCCGATCGCCGCGACCTGATCCGCCCGCCCGACCACCCGCGGCCCGGTCACCAGGTATTTCCGCCAGGTGTGCGAGTGATCGGTGAGCAGTCGCGCCGCCACGTCCGCGACATCGCCCTCGTGCACCACCGCGCTCGGCGCGACCTCGGTCGCGCGCACCACGTCACCGGCGCGAATCTGCCCCGCCCAGCCCAGCGCGTTGGAGGCGAGGGTATCCGCGCGCAGCACGGTCCACGGCAGCCCTGAGCCCTCGATGAGCGCCTCCATCTCGGCATGCAACTGCGGAATCAGATCCGATTGCGGCCCTTGGTCGTTCACCGTCGTGGACGACAGATACACGACGCGCTGAGCGTGCCCGGCGAGCACCTTCAGCACCTGCGCCGCGCCCTCCGCCCCATGGAACGGCCACACCAGGAACACCGAGTCGACCCCGTCCGCGGCCGCGGCCAGCGATTCCGGCTCGGCCAGATCCCCGCTCACCACCTCGACTCCGGGCGGCAGGCCGGCGGTCTCCGGATCACGAGCCAGCGCCCGTGTCCGGACCCCCGCCGCGACCAGTTGGGCAACCACCTGCCGGCCGACGTTTCCCGTCGCACCCACCACGAGCACACTGTTCACGTCTTCGGAAACCCACCGTGACCGGGTCGAATTTCCTGAATGCCGGGATATATATGGTGGCTCGGATCACACCCGACCCCATCGCCCCAGGTCGCGAAGATCAGGTCAGGTGACCCTTACTGGAACGAGGGATGGAATTCCGTCACACTGATGTTGTGAAAACCGTGGGTTTGCGGAACGCGGAACAGGCCGGGCACCAAAACGACGGTGCCCGGTCCGTTGTCGTGCCCGTGCCGGCGGGTGAGGGTCATACCCGGGAAGCCGTCATCAAGCTGCTGCTGGAGGAGGGCCCGATCACCGCGACCGCCATCGGCGAACGCCTGGGCCTGAGCCCGGCGGGCGTGCGCCGGCACCTGGACGCGCTCATCGAATCGGGCGAGGCACGCGCGATGCGGTCGGCGCCGTGGCAGCAGAAGGGGCGTGGTCGTCCCGCCAAGCAGTTCCAGCTGACGGCCACCGGCCGTGGCCGCCTCGGGCACGCCTACGATGACCTCGCCGGAGCCGCCATGCGGCAGCTGCGGGAGATCGGCGGAGAGCAGGCCATCACCGAGTTCGCGCGCAAGCGGGTGGCGACCATCGTGTCCGGGGTCGGCGCGCTCGCCGAGCACACCCCGGCCGAGACCGAGGCCAAGGCGGAGGAGATCGCGGACGCGTTCACCGACGCCGGATTCGCGGCCTCGACCCGGAAGGTCGGTGCGGGCGTGCAGATCTGCCAGCACCACTGCCCGGTCTCGCATGTCGCCGAGGAGTTCCCGGAGCTGTGCGCGGCCGAGCTCGAAGCCTTCCGGGAGATTCTCGGTACGCACGTGCAGCGCCTGGCGACCATCGCCAATGGCGACTGCGCCTGCACCACGCACGTCCCGCTCGTCGCAGTGCCCCCGATATCGAATACCGCCCAAAAGAATTCCGCATCGACCCCCGTTGCACAGCCCGCAACGACTTCTACAGATGACTCCGGAAGGAGTGCCGAATGACGACGACCACCGACCAGGTGCAGCCGCTGTCCCAGGAAGAGACCATCGCGTCCCTGGGCACGTACGAGTACGGCTGGGCCGACAAGGATGTCGCCGGTGCCAGTGCCAAGCGCGGCCTGTCCGAGGACGTCGTACGCGACATCTCGGCGAAGAAGGACGAGCCCGAATGGATGCTCGACTTCCGCCTCAAGGCACTGCGCATCTTCGACAAGAAGCCCATGCCGAGCTGGGGCTCCAACCTCGGGGGCATCGACTTCGACAACATCAAGTACTTCGTGCGCTCGAGCGAGAAGCAGGCCGCGTCCTGGGAAGAGCTGCCCGAGGACATCAAGAACACCTACGACAAGCTGGGCATCCCGGAGGCGGAGAAGCAGCGGCTGGTCGCGGGTGTCGCCGCGCAGTACGAGTCCGAGGTCGTCTACCACTCCATCCGTGAGGACCTGGAAAAGCAGGGCGTCATCTTCCTCGACACCGACACCGGTCTCAGGGAGCACCCGGAGATCTTCCAGAAGTACTTCGGCTCGGTCATCCCGTCGGGTGACAACAAGTTCTCCGCGCTGAATTCGGCGGTGTGGTCGGGTGGCTCGTTCATCTACGTGCCGCCGGGCGTGCACGTGGACATCCCGCTGCAGGCGTACTTCCGGATCAACACCGAGAACATGGGTCAGTTCGAGCGGACGCTGATCATCGTCGACGAGGACGCCTACGTCCACTATGTCGAGGGCTGCACCGCGCCGATCTACTCCTCGGATTCGCTGCACTCCGCGGTGGTCGAGATCATCGTGAAGAAGGGCGGCCGCTGCCGCTACACCACCATCCAGAACTGGTCGAACAACGTCTACAACCTGGTGACCAAGCGCGCCAAGGCCGAGGCGGGCGCGACCATGGAGTGGGTCGACGGCAACATCGGCTCCAAGGTGACCATGAAGTACCCGGCCGTGTGGATGACCGGTGAGTACGCCAAGGGCGAGGTGCTCTCCATCGCGTTCGCCGGCCCGGACCAGCACCAGGACACCGGCGCGAAGATGCTGCACCTGGCGCCGCACACCTCCTCGACCATCATCTCCAAGTCGGTGGCGCGCGGCGGCGGTCGTGCCTCCTACCGCGGCCTGGTACAGGTGAACAAGGGTGCGCACGGCTCGAAGTCGACCGTGAAGTGCGATGCGCTGCTGGTGGACAACGTCTCTCGCTCCGATACCTACCCGTACGTCGACATCCGCGAGGACGACGTGACCATGGGCCACGAGGCCACGGTGTCGAAGGTGTCCGAGGACCAGCTGTTCTACCTGATGAGCCGCGGCCTCACCGAGGACGAGGCCATGGCCATGATCGTGCGCGGCTTCGTCGAGCCGATCGCCAAGGAGCTCCCGATGGAGTACGCCCTGGAGCTGAACCGCCTGATCGAACTGCAGATGGAAGGAGCCGTCGGCTGATGACGGTCGAGAATGTTGCCGTTGCCGCCGAGGGCCGTGTGCCGGCGATCAACAAGGGTGAGGTTTTTGCGTCCTTCGACGTGAACGCCTTCGAAGTGCCGTCCGCGCATGACGAGGTCTGGCGCTTCACCCCGTTGCGTCGCCTGCGTGGCCTGCACGACGGCACCGCCGTTCGCGACGGTCAGGCCGTCGTCGAGGCGAACGCTGTCGAGGGCGTGACGGTGGAGACCGTCGGCCGTGACGACGCTCGCCTCGGCGTCGCCGGTACCCCCACCGATCGCGTTGCCGCGCAGGCGTACTCGGGTTTCGAGCACGCGACCATCGTGTCGATCGGTGCGGAAACCGAAGTGGCCGAACCGGTCGTCGTCACCATCACCGGTCCGGGAGAGGGCAAGACCGCCTACGGGCACACCCAGATCCGACTGGGCAACTTCGCCCACGCGAACGTGGTCCTCGACCAGCGCGGCAGCGGAACCTACGCGGAGAACGTGGAATTCGTGCTCGGCGACAGCGCCAAGCTGAATGTCACCGTCATTCAGGACTGGGCCGACGACGCCGTGCACGCGACCGCGCACCACGCCGAGCTGGGCCGTGACGCCACCCTGCGGCACACCAATGTCACCCTCGGCGGCGATCTGGTGCGCCTGACCGCGACTGTCCGCTACGACGGCCCGGGCGGCGACGCCGAGCTGCTCGGCGTGTACTTCGCCGATGACGGCCAGCACTTCGAACAGCGCCTGCTGATTGATCACGGGGTGCCCCACTGCAAGTCGAACGTGCTGTACAAGGGTGCGCTGCAGGGCGATCCGTCCTCCAGCAAGCCGGACGCGCGCACCGTGTGGGTGGGCGACGTGCTCATTCGCGCGGCGGCGGAGGGCACCGACACCTACGAGGCCAACCGCAACCTGGTACTCACCGATGGCGCGCGCGCCGACTCGGTGCCGAACCTGGAGATCGAGACCGGCGAGATCGTCGGCGCCGGACATGCTTCGGCCACTGGGCGTTTCGATGACGAGCAGCTGTTCTACCTGCGCTCGCGCGGTATCAGCGAGGACGCGGCCCGACGTCTGGTCGTGCGCGGCTTCTTCTTCGAGATCATTCAGAAGATCACGGTTCCCGAGGTCCGGGAGCGGCTCGAGGCGGCCATCGAGGCCGAGCTCGCCGCTGTCGGCGCCTGACACCAACTTCCCATCCCCGCAAAGGAATTCGAATTCGATGACCACCCTGGAAATCAAGGACCTGCACGTCGAGGTCGCCAACCCGGACGAGACCGCCGAGCCCATCAAGATCCTCAAGGGCGTCAACCTGACCGTGAAGTCCGGTGAGACCCACGCGATCATGGGCCCCAACGGCTCCGGCAAGTCGACCCTGTCCTACGCCATCGCCGGGCACCCCAAGTACACCGTCACCCAGGGCACCATCACCCTCGACGGCGAGAACGTGCTGGAGATGTCGGTCGACGAGCGTGCGCGGGCGGGCCTGTTCCTGGCCATGCAGTACCCCGTCGAGGTCCCGGGTGTCTCGGTCTCGAACTTCCTGCGCACCGCCGTGACCGCCGTCCGCGGCGAGGCCCCCAAGCTGCGCACCTGGGTGAAGGAAGTCAAGGACGGCATGTCCGAGCTGGACATCGATCCGGCCTTCGGCGAGCGCTCGGTCAACGAGGGTTTCTCCGGCGGTGAGAAGAAGCGCCAGGAGATCCTGCAGCTGGGCCTGCTCAAGCCGAAGATCGCCATCCTCGACGAGACCGACTCGGGTCTGGACGTGGACGCGCTGCGGATTGTTTCCGAGGGTGTGAACCGTTACAAGGAGCGGGAGACCGGCGGCATCCTGCTGATCACCCACTACACCCGCATCCTGCGCTACATCCAGCCCGACTTCGTTCACGTGTTCGTGAACGGCCGCATCGTGGCCGAGGGCGGCCCCGAGCTGGCCGAGGAACTCGATGCGAATGGCTACGTGCGCTTCACTTCATCCGCGGCGAGCCGCGAATCAGATTCTGTCGTAGGAGCCTAAATGACCAGCACCGTGGGGACTATCGACATCGCCAGGATCCGGGCCGACTTCCCGATCCTGAGCCGGACCGTGCGCGACGGAAAACCGCTGGCGTACTTGGATTCCGGTGCGACGTCGCAACGTCCGCTGCAGGTGCTCGACGCCGAGCGGGAATTCCTGCTCGAACACAACGCGGCCGTGCATCGCAGCGCGCACCAGCTCGCCGAGGAGGCCAATGAGGCCTACGAGGCGGCGCGCGCGGCGATCGCGGCGTTCGTCGGCGTCGGCGCGGACGAGATCGTGTACACCAAGAACGCGACCGAGTCGCTGAACCTGGTGGCCTACGCCTTCTCCGACGACCGATTCCCGTACCGCGTCGGGCCCGGCGACGAGATCGTCATCACCGAGCTCGAACATCACGCGAATCTCGTGCCGTGGCAGGAGCTCGCGCGCCGGACCGGTGCGACGCTGAAGTGGTACGGGGTCACCGACGAGGGTCGCATCGACCTGGACTCGCTGGAGCTGTCGCCGGCCACCAAGGTGGTCGCCTTCACCCACCAGTCGAACGTGACCGGCGCGGTCGCGGATGTCGCCGAATTGGTGCGCCGGGCAAAGGAAGTCGGCGCGATCGTGGTGCTGGACGCCTGCCAGTCGGTGCCGCACATGGCGGTGGACTTCAAGGCGCTGGGCGTCGACTTCGCCGCCTTCTCCGGCCACAAGATGCTGGGCCCCTCGGGTGTCGGCATCCTGTACGGCCGCCGTGAGCTGCTCGAGGACACCCCGCCGTTCATCACCGGTGGTTCCATGATCGAGACCGTGTTCATGGATCATTCGACCTTCGCCCCGCCGCCGCAGCGGTTCGAGGCGGGCTCGCAGATGATCTCGCAGGTCGTCGGATTGGGCGCGGCTGTCCGGTATCTGAGCGATGTCGGCATGGAAGCCGTTGCGGCGCACGAGCACTCGCTCATCGGCGCGGCACTGGAGGGCCTGGGCGAGATCGACGGCGTCCGCATCATCGGCCCGACCGAGAACGTGAACCGCGGTGGCGCGGTGTCGTTCCTGGTGGACGGTATTCACGCCCACGACGTCGGCCAGATCCTCGACGACCAGGGTGTCGCCGTCCGGGTGGGTCACCACTGCGCGTGGCCACTGCACCGGCACTTCGGTATCGCCGCGACCGCGCGGGCCTCGTTCGCGGTGTACAACACCCTCGACGAGGTCGATCAGCTGGTGGCCGCAGTGCGGAAGGCCCAGAGCTTCTTCGGAGTTGCATAGACCATGCGCATGGAGCAGATGTACCAGGAAGTCATCCTGGACCACTACAAGCACCCGCACCACCGAGGGCTGCGCGAGCCCTTCGGCGCCGAGGTGCACCACGTCAACCCCACCTGCGGTGACGAGGTGACGCTGCGTGTGCACATCGACGACAACGGCGACGTCAAGGACGTGTCCTACGACGGCCAGGGTTGCTCGATCAGCCAGGCGTCCACCTCGGTGCTCACCGACCAGGTCATCGGCCTGCCGGTGCAGCAGGCGCTGAAGGTGGTCGAGGCGTTCGACGAGATGGTCACCAGCCGCGGCACCGTCGAGGGCGACGAAGAGGTGATCGGCGACGGTATCGCGTTCGTCGGCGTCGCCAAGTACCCCGCCCGCGTGAAGTGCGCGCTGCTGGGCTGGATGGCCTTCAAGGATGCCGTGGTGCGGATAGCCTCGGCCGAGGAAGCCAAGAAGACGATGGGCAACGGGGAGTAGAGATGAGCGAAACCGACCAGCAGGCCAAGGAACTCACCCCCGAGGAGATCCAGCACCTCGAGGACATGGAGGAGGCGATGCGCGACGTCGTCGACCCCGAGCTGGGCATCAATGTCGTCGACCTCGGCCTGGTCTACGGCATGACCTTCGAGGACGGCATCGCCAAACTCGACATGACCCTGACCTCCCCGGCCTGCCCGCTGACCGACGTCATCGAAGACCAGTCCCGCAACGCCCTCGTGCGCTCCGGCCTGGCCGAAGACCTCCAGATCAACTGGGTCTGGATGCCCCCGTGGGGCCCCGACAAGATCACCGACGACGGCCGCGAACAGCTGCGCGCCCTCGGCTTCACGGTCTAGCGGGACCAGCAATCCGCCTACGATGCGGGTCGATCCGATGCGGATCGGCCCGCATCGTTGTGTGGGCCGACGCTTTCACCGGGGGAGGAAGCCTTGTCCTGCGGAATCAGGCCCCTGCGCCGTTGATCTGGAAGGGATTCGGCGATTCGGTTCGTACGGCCCTGAATTCGTGGGCGACGCCCTCCCGCTCACTGGTCGAGACCTCGGTCGAGGGGGTAGCGGTCGGCCAGGGCCGTGCGATCGTTGTAGAAGAAGTTGAGGACGAGATCGTCGGCGACTCGGAACAATTCGTCGCGACCCTCGACGGCGGCCACCCATTCCATGGGGAGGGCCTCGAGGCCGTGGATGGCGCCGATGAGGTTGCCCGCCACCGCGCCGGTGGAGTCGGAGTCGCCGGAGTGGTTGACCGACAGCAGGAGCCCGGTGCGGATGTCGCCGGTGCGGTAGGTGTGCAGCGCGCAGTACACGGCGATGGCCAGGCACTCCTCGGCGCACCACCCCGCGCCGATTCGCTCCAGCCGCTCCGGGGTGGGGTCACCCAGATGCGCGATGGTGAGGGCGGAGGCCAGGGCGGTGATCGTTTCCGCGCTCGCGGGCATCGGGGCGAGCCGGGAGATGGTGTCCTGCACCGCGATCGGTAGTTCGGTTCCGGACAGGACGCTGTCGATCAAGATGGCGAGGGCGCCCGCCGCGAGGTAGCCGGTCGGGTGGCCGTGGGTGAGCTGGGCGCATCGCATGGCGGTATAGAACGCGCGGTCGGCGCCGAATCCGGCCAGCCCGAACGGCGCCGATCGCATCACGGTCCCGCACCCCTTCGACTTCGGATTCACCGGCCCCGGCTCCCCGAACTCCAACGGCGGCACGAACCCTTCGGCCTGCCGCCGCAGCCCGGTGAGGCAGGCATTGCCGGGAGACCGCATGGCATACAGGAATCGGTGTCCCGCCAGCCACCCGTCCACATCGGCCGCAGGTTTCTCCTGCTGTTGAGTATCCCGCCA
The DNA here is from genome assembly GCF_042754245.1 of Nocardia sp. NPDC059228. Lineage (NCBI taxonomy): Bacteria > Bacillati > Actinomycetota > Actinomycetes > Mycobacteriales > Nocardiaceae > Nocardia > Nocardia sp. NPDC059228. Next base: position 92,891 of record NZ_JBHZAL010000025.1, read on the forward strand.
CCGCAGGTAGGCACGGCGCAGCACCGGCGCGGGGTCCGCACCCGGCGGACAGCGCAGCAGCCCCTCGGCGGTGAACAGCGTCATCTGAGTGTCGTCGGTGATCTGCTGTGGCGCGGCCGGATCCGGGCCGGGCAGGAATCCGGTGACCCCCGCCGCCCCGTACCGCCCCCGGATCTGCTGCAGCGACAGAAACTCGATCGGCCACCCCAGCGCGTCCCCGATCGCCCCACCCAGCAGCGCCCCGCGCACCCGGTCGAACAGCCTCTCGTGATCTTGCACGCGACCCACCCTATGCGCGTCGCCCGCAGAGCCGTCACGATGCGCCGCCTCCGTCGTGGGCAGTACCTGGCAACGGTGGCCCGGCAAGCAGGTCCGTCTGGCTCGTATCCCGCTGCCGGACAGCCTTTCCGAGTCGGCGGCCGTCGCTGTGTGCAACCGGCGGCCGGCCTGGTTGGCGCTCTCGCCGCCGAGGCCGAGGCGGCACTCGCGCGGTCGCCGGGAGTGACGCAACCGTCGTCGCCGGAATGACGCAGCCTGTCGTGACCGGGAGTGACACGGCCGGTCGTGGGGGGAACGGCCGGTTCGGACCGTAGGATTCTCCGGTGACCTATGACGACTTCGACGGGTTCGAGCATCTCGACACCTCCACATTGCCGGAGCGGCAGCAGCGGATTCTGTGCAGTATTCGCGATTGGGTGCAGCGGCACGGGTATTCGCCGAGTACGCGGGAGATCGGCGATGCGGTCGGGTTGAAGTCGGCTTCGTCTGTTTTGAGGCATTTACGCGAATTGGAGGAGCGGGGGTTTCTCAAGCGCAGTGAATCGGTGACCCGGCCCATGGATGTGCGGCTGTTCCTGCGCGCGGCCGGGCCGCAGCGGCAGCAGGACGAGAATTCGGTGCCGGTGCCCGTGGTGGGCGATATCGCGGCCGGTACGCCGATTCTGGCCGAGGAGCACACCGACGACGTGCTGTCCCTGCCGCGTGAGCTGGTCGGCCGCGGCACCGTCTTCGGCCTGCGGGTTCGCGGTGACTCCATGGTCGACGCCGCCATCTGCGACGGCGACATCGTGGTGGTGCGCAAGCAGCAGGAGGCGCACACCGGCGAGATCGTGGCCGCCATGATCGACGGCGAGGCCACGGTCAAGGTTTACCGCCGTGCCAATGGTCATGTGTATCTGGAGCCGCGCAATGCGGCCTACCCGGTGATCGATGGCGACCACGCCCAGGTGCTGGGTAAGGTTGTCTCGGTCATGCGCAGGGTCTGAGCGTCTGGCATGATGACGGCCGTTATTACCTTCCATCCCCGGGGAGTATCGAATGTCGTTGCTGCGCAAGGCCGGTGTAGGCCTCGCCGTTACGTCGATGGCCGCGATCGGCACCGTGGCCGCCGGAACCGCCTCCGCGGCGGACAGTGAACCGGTCTTCGTCGCCACCTCCGGTGACCTGTACGGCGCGCTCGCGCTGTCCAAGAGCACCGGAAACGTCGCCTATGCCGTGAACTACGGCAGTTGGGACAGCGCGGACAGCACCGCCGTGGACAAGTGCGGCGGCGGCGACTGCGCGGTCGTCGTGCACTTCGCCAATGCCTGCGGCGCGGTCGCACAGGGCGCCGACACCCGCTTCGGCTGGGCGTGGGCCCCGTCCAAGGTGGAGGCCGAGTCGGCCGCCATCAACGTGCTCGGCAAGAGCGCCCCGGGTTTCCCGGACACGGGGTCGTCCTCGCCGCGCCAGGCCAAGGTCATCCTGTCGGCGTGCACCGACAACGCGAGCTGACCGATCGCGAATCACCCGGCGCCACACCGGATTCGTCCGGTGTGGCGCTGTTTTGTTTGCCGGAGTCCATTTTCCAGCAACACGCCCGGCCGGACGGAGATGATTTCCCGGTGGACGACATCACCTACGAGGACACCCGGTTCGCAATGCACGCGGCGGCCGAACTGCTGATCGCCGGCCCGCAGTATCGCCGATTCGGCAGTATCCGCATGCGTATCGTGCTGGGCGGCTTCACCGGCATCAAGTGGCCGGTGTCGGTGACGGGCACCGATCTGGTGTGGCCGCAGGGCCGTATCCGTCTGCACGGCACCTACAGTGACCTCGCTTCGACCGCCGGATTCGCGGCCGACGCCCCGCCCGCGGGCCTGTATTCCGATGGCACCCGCATGGATCCGGACGAACCCTTCAGCGTCGACGCCGATGCCGCCACCACGGTGCACGACTGGTTCGCGGTGGGAGACATCGCATTACGGCGCTTCGCCGAGGAACAACCGGTGCTGTGGCCCGAGCACTTCGATCTGTCCGTTGCCGTCGACGAGGTGAATTACGGAGTCTCCCCGGGGGATTGGGACAACCCACAGCCTTACGCGTATGTCGGGCCGTGGACCCGGCGCGAGGGCGAGTTCTGGCACATGTCCTTCGGGGCGATGCGACCGCGCGCCGAGGTGGCGACGGTCGAGGGCCTGCTGGAGTTCTTCCGGGAGGGCAGAGCCCGTGCCGCGCAGGACAATTGACGTCAGCGCAGGTGCGCCTTCAGCACATCGCCGCCCTCGGTGCCGAGGATGAAGGTGTGGTCGTCGGACGGGTCGACGGCCACGGAGGTCAGCGGCTGTCCCGACAACAGCGTGCAGCTGGTGTGGGTAACCGGATCGGCCCGTACGAATTGCCCACTGCCCGTGGCGATGTAGAGCAACCCATCCGCAGCGACCGCCAGATCGTCGGGGAGCAGCGGTGCGGTGAGCGGGGCGGGCGCCAGATCGACGGCGACATCGGCCCGGGCCGGATCGTCGATGGGCAATGCGACGATGCGTGCCGTGGGGCTCTCCAGCAGCGTCACATAGAGGATGTTCCCGGCCGCGGCGATCCCGTCGGCGCCGGATCCCTTGGCCGCCAGCGCGTTCCGGGCCCGCTCGGTCCACTCGGTGTCGAGGGTCCCGTCCGGCCGGATCCGCTCCACGGTATCGGCGGTGGTGTCGGCGACGAACAGATTCCCGGCCGCATCGAAGGCGGCCCCATTGGCCTGGCCGAGCCCGGAGACGAAGACCTCGGGCTGCGGAACGGCCGCGGCGGGATCGAATCGGAGCACGCCACCCTGCCCGGCGAGCCCGGCGAACGGTGAGTTGCCGTATGTCACGTACATCAGCCCGTCCGGGCCGAGACGGACCGCGCCCGGGCTCGATACCGGCACACTGACGACGAGGTGACCGCCCCGGTCGTACCGCTCCACCGCATTGCGGTAGGTGCGCGCGACCCAGAGGTCCCCGGCCGTGTCGAATCCCAGATTCTCCGACCAGTCGCCCACCGGCGTGCGGGCGGGCAGGCCTGTCGCTGGTTCGGCGGGGGAGCAGGAAACCGGCGTGGCCGTGCCGGGAGCGTCGGCGACGGCCGGGCCGGCCACCGCGACGGGTCCGCCCGCGGCGACGGCCAGCAGGAGGGTCACGCCCAATCCGGCACGTCGTCCCCTGGGATCCGCTTGCGGCGCAGCTACTTCCGATCGCGGCTCCGGCATCGAGGCGTTCCCTTCACTGGGCGGTGGTCGCGGCCAGCGTATATCGCCTGGTCCAGCCCGGCAATGATCACCGGGTCGACATTCTCGAAGGTCAGGCGGCCGTTATGACGCGGCGGGGTGCGTGGGTAGCTGCTCGGTGGAGCGTTCCGCCAGTGCTGCTTCGACATTCGCGATGCCGGCCCGGACTCCGAGCCCGTAGCCGTCCTCGTCGAGGGCGTCGAGCCGGTCGCGGGCGTGGTCGAGGTGGCGCCGGGCGGTGTCGAACGCCCCCAGGCGCCGATAATTGTCGGCGAGATTCAGGTGTAGCGACGGATAGAAGCCCTGGACACTCAACCCCGCATGGTGAGCCTGGGCCCGCTCGTCGGTCAGCGCGTCGGCGGCATCCAGGGCCCGGATGTCCCAGGTGAGCGCGTCCGCCGCATGCACCTGGAGGTCGGCCAGGAAATGGGCGAGCGAGACCCGGTGCAGCGGGTCGCCGCCCGCGCCGATGGTGTCCCACAGCGCGGTCAGCTGCTTCCGCGCCGTCGCCGTATCACCTTGGCGGCCAAGGGTTACGGCGTCGTTGATGGCGGTCATGGTCTCGTCGACGGCGGTCATGCCCGCGACCGTAGCGTCAGGGTCCGACAATTAGCGGGCGGGCCGCCCGTGCCGCCCGTCCCCGGTGATCCGGCCGCGCCGGATGAGATCGCGCTTGGTGCCGGGTCCGAGGGTGACCTGCTCGTCGGCCCCGGCCACGGCCTCGTCCGGATTGGGCCGCACGAACAGTGTCACCGTGGTGCCCTCGGTGAACCCGTTCCTGCGCATCATGGACGCCGAGGCCGTGTTGTGGTTCTCCACGTCGGTCACGATGCGGACCGCACCGTGCCGGAACAGCAGATCGCAGCACGCGGTCATGAGCCGGCCGGCGACACCGCGCCCCTGCATATCGGGCGCCACGGCGATCCACTCCAGGTACGCCCAGTCCTCGCGCAGCTCGAATTCCATGGAGGCCAGCACGAATCCGACGACCCGATCCGAATCCACCGCCACCCAGCAGGACCGGCCGGCACTGTCGAGGTGCTCGGCCACCGAGGTCAGCGACCACGAGGTGTAGGGCTTGGCCTGGGTGTCGAACACCTGGTAGCCGAGGTCGATGACCTGACGCAGATGCCCGAGCCCCATGGGCACGACGGCGATATCCGGATGGCTGGATATGTCGGAATCCATGCCCGACAGTTTGCCAGGTGGGTGCTGGCTACCCGGGCGCCCGCCGGTAGCGAGGCCGCGCAGGTGGCGTGCTATCAGGCGCCCTTGCGGGTCTGCTTGGCCGGAGCCTTCTTCGCGGCCTTCTTGGCGGGCTTCTTCTCCGCAGTGGCCTTGGCGGCCTTCGTTGCCTTGGTGGCCTTGGCAGGCGCAGTACCCGCCTTGCGTCCGGAGGCCTCGAGACTGCGCTGCAGGGCCGCGACCAGGTCCACGACCTCGGCATCCATTGCCGGAACCGCCGCCTCGGGCGCCCGGGTGACCTTGCTGGAACCGCTGGCGATCGCTTCGTCGAGCAGCTTCTTCAATTCGAGCTGATATTCGTCCACGTACAGGCTGGGATCGAAATCGTCGGACAGCGTGTCGACGAGCGTCTCGGCCATCTGCAATTCCTGAGACTTCGGCTCGGTCACGTCCTCGAGCTTGTCGAACGCCGCCGCCCGCACCTCGTCCGGCCACAGCAGCGTCTGCAGCACCAGCACCCCGTCACGTACCCGCAGCGCGCCGAGCCGGGTCTTCTGGCGCAGCGTGAAATGCACCAGCGCCACCCGGTCCACCCGCTCGAGGGTCTTCGCCAGCAGCACATAGGCTTTCGGCGTGTTCGAATCGGGTTCCAGGTAGTAGCTCTTGTCGAAGAGAATCGGATCGATCTGCTCCGACGGCACGAATTGCAACACTGGAATTTCGTGTTTCTCGGCCGCCGGAAGTTTGGCGAAGTCCTCGTCGGTGAGAATCACCCGATCCCCGTCGGGTGATTCGTAGGCCCGGTCGATATCGGAATACTGCACCGGCTGCCCGTCCACCGTGCACAACCGCTCGTAGCGAATGCGCCCGCCATCGGCGGCATGCACCTGGTGGAACTTGATGTCATGGTCCTCCGTGGCGGTGTAGACCTTCACGGGGACATTCACCAGTCCGAACGCGATGGAGCCCTTCCAAATGGACCGCATTTGGTCAGAGTACGTCGTACCAGGTCGGCGTTCTACCGCAACCCACCGCGACCTGGCGGTTTCGCCTGGTCGTTGGTGCTTGTTGGTGGCTGCCGGTGAGCGTCCGACGGCTTGTGGACGGCTTGGGCTCGCGGACGCCTGCCGTCCGGCCGGCGTGCTGGCAGGCACTCGAGATCCGCTACTTGCGGTCATGCACTGGTTGCCGCTCGCGAGACGCGATGCGCTACATCCTGTACGAAAAATGTGCGACTTCCGCCGTTTCCATCAGCAACAGGAATTCGCGCTGCGCCATATGGATCAGCGCCTCGTGATCGCCGGCCTCGAAATAGACCTCCGGCTCCAAGGCCAGATCCTGCTCGAGGAACGTCTGCATGCCGTAGGCCATGCAGACCGGCGGCAACGCGCCTGTATCGCAGTCCGTGAACAGCTTGTGCAGCTCGGCTTCCTTCGCGAGCACCAGATGCCGGCCGGTCCGCGCCCAGAGATCGGACAGGCGCACCGCCTGCGTCGCCGGCAGCACAGCTGCGACATAGCCGTTGTCGTCCTCGAGCAGCACGGTTTTCGCGAGGCGATCGCCGGGGATGTGCGCCGCCGTGGCCGTCTGCAGGCTCGTATCGCTATGAGGGTGGTTCACGACTTCGTACCGCGAGGATTTCTGACGCAGGCAATCCTGCAGGGTAGGAGACATGGACATGGCACACCTCGTCTCAACGTCTCGGGTGAATATTGTGTTTGTGCCGGTGTCGTTCAGCATAGATCGCATTCGCGCGGATGGAATCGCGTTGCACCCCTTTGCCTTCACGTCGGCCCAAAGCCTGGCAATCAACCCGACGCCTAGATTATCCAGGGCGGCCAGCAGGGTTGCTCGAGCCTGCGACCCCGCTCACCCCGAATCTGCCTCGGATCGCATCCAGCCCTTCGGCCGGAGAATCGAGAAGCGGTGAAACGCCTGTGTCGTGTCGGCATTTCGCCTCGAAAGCGAGTCGTGTGCGATTGGCTGTCGTATGGTCTCGGTGACACGCGGGGAAGCGCGTTGGCGAGGCATCCTGCAAATCCGTTTATAGGTAACTGACCTTGCCTGATCGGAATGAATTCATATCGGGACGCCTATGTCCATAGGGAATGCTGCAAATGGCACGAATCAGCATATTTAGCGGGGCTAATGTTTCTGCACTCCCGAGCTCGCCCGCTACGCCGCCGCCGAACTCATGGCCGCGCAAGCCCGCTGGTACCGCAAGCAGGCATACAGCTTCATCGGCGGTGTCGCGTCTGCGGCGCCGAGACCGGGTGGCCGATCTCATCGCGGCATTGCGGGCAGCCGATTCGGCCTACCTCGAGTTCCGGGAGCCGAGCCGGCCTGAAGCGAGATCTCGGCGCTCACACCCAGCAGCGGTATGAGGCGACGAAGGTGTTCCGGATCTATGAGCGCAACGTGATCCCGGGCCTGTGTCGAACTGCCGAGCACTCCGCCGCCATGCTGTCGTTCTGGATTCGGTTCCTGGGTACACCAAACGACATCGATGCCGCGGTCGCCGTCAGGATGGAGCGTCAGCGGATCCTGCAGCGAGGTGGCAAGCGGTTCGTGACGGTGCTCGAGGAACAAGCGCTGCGAACGCGGTTCGGTGACGCCGAAGTTCAGGCGGGGCAGCTCGGACGGCTACTCGAGTCGATGTCGCTACCGAACATCTCGCTCGGCATCATCCTTTGAGCTGATTGTTTGTCGGTCCTGGCGTGGGCCTTCGGTATTCGCGATTTCGTCGCTACCGAAAGCCCTTCCAAATGGACCGCACTTCCCCATCGTACTTCGGACGCGTGATTCCGGTGGGTATCCCCGAGGGTCAGGCGGCCCGGCGTTCGGGCTCGCTGCGGTAGCGGGATTGGTCGCCGTCGATGCGCAGGAGTTTCCACAGCCGTTTGGTGACCGGGTTCATCAGGCCCAGGTCGCCGGCGAGGGAGCGCATGTCGCCGAAGTATCCGGAGAGGATTCTCGAGGCGGTGGGGGAGCGCCAGAACGCTTCCTTGATGACCTCGCGGGGGATGCCGAAGGTGCGGGCGAATTCCGGTGGGGGAGCCATGATCTCACCGGCCAGCCACCGCATGGCGAGTGGGAAGGCGATACCGCAGACATTGCGATACAGCGGATTGAAACCTGGCACATGCTCTTTCAGGAACTCATTGGCAAAGGAGATGTGCCGGGCCTCCTCGGCGATATGGATCTCCATGCAGCGCACCACCGCTGGCGGCAGCTTCGCGCCATTGCGGATGACCGCCTTCTGGTAGTGGTCGATCGGTTCCTCGCCGCCGAGAATGCCGATGAACAGAATCGGCCAGGCGTAACCGCCGGCCACGCCGATGAACGGCGACAGTCTCCGGAAGATGGGCCGCATCCCCGGGACGTCTACCCCGATCCGGTTGACCAGCTCCTGGAACATCTGGATGTGGTTGCACTCCTCGGTCATCTCGTGGAGGCAGTAGCGGAACTCCGGCGACCCGTTGGGCAGCTTCATGATGTACTGCATCATGCCGCGGATCAGGATGCTCTCGAAGGCCGCGCCGACCTTGATGGCATTGGCGATCCGCCACCGCCCGATCTCGATCTGCCGTTCCAGGGGCAGGTTCTGATACCACTGCGTCGCGCCGAGCGGATCGATGTCCGGTTGCAGCACCCAGCGCGGGTCCTGGGGGTCGATCGCGAATTCGGGTGAGTCCCAGGCGATATCGAGATACGGATCGAATCGGCGGTACACCGATCCCTCCGACAGGGTGTGCAGCACATCCGCGTAGTCTCGTGCCGCCGGAACGGAGCCCGACATCGTAGTCAGAGCCATCATTGCCTCCTCGTCTCTGTGCCGCGCCGCCCGGAAGCCGAAGCCGAGGCCGCTCTGTGCGGTGCGACACACTCCAAGGTAAGTGCTAACTAGGGTTACAGACAACCCTGGAATGCCCGCGAGTCCCAGGATCGCCCGGTGCCCCGCCCGTCACCAGTGCTGCCAGTGCAGGACCCGGTCGCGGGGGACGCGGACCGCGGGCTTGAACTCGGTGCCGAGCGTGAAGGCCAGCGGCAGGAACGCGGCGAGCATGACCTCGTCGTAGGGCACGCCCAGGATTGCCGACAGTTCGCGCTCGAGTGGAGCCTGGGCCGTGGTCCATACGGTCCCGAGACCGCGGGCGCGGGCGGCGAGCATGAAGCTCCAGACCGCGGGAAGGATCGATCCCCAGGTGCCGGACTGGACCTGGACCGAGGCGGCGTCGGTGCGGCCCTCGACGGCGGGGATCACGAACGCGGGCACGCGGTGGATGTTGTCGGCCAGATGGCGCACGCCGTCGAACACCCGCGCCATACTGCCCGGCCGGACGTGCATGCGCGCCAGGTCGTCCCGCGACAGCGGCGCGGCCTCGCTGAGCGCGAGCGCCCGGCGGAAGATCTCGGCCACCTCCCGGCGCTGCGCGGCCTCGGTGACGACCAGGAAGTGCCAGCGTTGGCGGTTACGTCCGGTGGGCGCCTGGGTGGCGAGATCGACGCACTCCTCGATGAGGTCGCGCGGCACCGGCCGGTCGAAGTCCAACCGGCGACGCACGGCCCGGGTAGTCGACAGCAGTTCATCGGGGGAGAGATCAAGCGTCATGGCAGCTCCTGTGGCCCAACGGGTTCCGAGATCGTCTGCGCGAAAATCATCTGCGCCCAGACGATTGGACGGTAGGCGTGGTAATCATCTGCTGTCAAATGATCTGTACACAGATGGTTTTGGTAGGCTGGCCGTGATCGAACGAGGAGACCATGCCTGCCGCCAGACCGTCCTACTTCCCGGCTCTCGCCGCCGAACGCCCCGATATCGCCCTCTGCCGCGCCTCTGCCGCGGTGGCCAAGGCTGGTGAAGCCCATGCCGCCGCAACGGAACTGGGGGTCGGACAGCATTTGGTGCTGAAGATGCTGGACGCGGTCGGCGACTGCGCCCAGCAGACGCTGGCCGCCGAACTCCGCATCGATCGCAGCGTCATGGTGACCGTTTGTGACGACCTGGAGCGATCGGGACATATCCGCCGGGAACGCAACCCGAAGGACCGGCGCTCGTACGCGGTCACCATCACCGCCGCGGGGCGGGCGCGATTGCGGACCGCCGAGGTCGCGATCCCGGGTTTCCTGGCCGGCGCCTTCGCCGCGCTCACTCCCGAGGAGCGGGTCCAGCTGACGACCTTGCTCGGGAAGCTCCTCGGTACCGAAGGGGCATCCGAGTAGCAAACGTTCCACCGCTGCGCGCGTGCGTGATTCGCGCGGACAGGGAAATCCGCCGAACCGGGTTGCCCGAGGCGCTGATTTTCCCTGTCCCGGACCGTCTTACGAGGCAGAAGGCGCAAACACCGTGCCCGCGGAACGGAAGGTAGCCGGGCCATGTCGATCCGGAAATCGTTGCGGCACGCACGGCGCGTGCGCTCGAAACTGGTGCAGGCCCATCGGGGTCGGGATGACGACCGCAGCGTCCTGCGCCGCCGTCGGGTGGCGCAGGACGCGTGGCGTGGCGCTCGGTGAGAGCGGGCCGGTCGGCTCAGTTCCGACCGGCGGCCGCGAGGGTCGGCTCGGGCTCCGGGGTGGGCGGAGTGGGGCGGGGTCGCAGGGTGAGGGCCAGGACGACGGCTCCCGCGAGTGCGAAGATCATGGTCCAGATACCGCCGACGTGCATGGCGTGGATGAAGGCGTTATCGGCGGCGTGGGACAGGTCGGGGCGGTTGATGGCGGTGGCCACATGGCGCGCCTGTTCGGCGGATACCTGGGCGGGTTCCCGGGCGGTGTCGGGCAGGCCGGTGAGCGCGCCCTGGATGCCGGTTCGGTAGGTGATGGCCATGATGGTGCCGCCGAGCGCGATACCCAGGACGCTGCCGGTTTGCCGGACGGTATTGGTGACGGCCGATCCTGCGCCGGCGCGGTCGAGTGGGAGCGTGCTCATGAGGGCGCTGGTGACCGAACCGATCACCATGCCGATCGAGAAGCCCTGTGCCGCAGCCAGTGCCACGTTCCAGATGATGGGCGTGTGCAGTCCGAAGAAGACCGCGCTGCCCATGCAGAGCGCGCCGACGGTGAGGGCGGTCGCGGTCACCGCGCGCAGGGAGAAGCGGCGGACCAGGCGGACGCCGAGCGGACCGCCGATGATGACGCCGACGGCGGCGGGGGAGTTGATCAGACCCGCGGCGAGCGGTGAGAAGCCGCGGGCGCCCTGGAGGTAGAACGCACCGTAGAAGCCGGCCGCCGTCATGGCCAGGAACAGCAGGCCCAGGGCCGCGTTGCCGCCGCCGAAGACCCGCTGCGCCAGCAGCCGTGGATCGAAACTCGGCTGTCCGGAACGCAATTCGACGACGACGAACGCGGCCAGCAGGGCCAGCCCGGCGGCGATGGGCGCCCACACCTGCACCGGTGTCCACGCGGCGACCTGACCCGCCCGGATGAGCCCGTAGGCGAGGGCCGCCAATCCGCTCACCGACAGTGTCAGTCCGCCGAGGTCCAGCGGCCGCGGCGTCGGGCTGCGGAAGTTCGGGACCAGTACCGCGATCCCGATCAGTGCGACCGCGACGACGGGCACGTTCACGAGAAACACCGAGCCCCACCAGAAGTGGTCGAGCAGGACCCCGGCCAGCAGCGGCCCGGCCGCCAGTCCGACCCCCGCGGAGGTCGAGAACAGCCCGATGGCCGATGCCCGCGCCGGACCGGTGAACGTCCAGGTCACCGTCGCCATGGTGGCCGGCATGATGAGCGCGCTGCCCACGCCCATGACCGCACGGGCGGCGATGAGCCCTCCGGGATCACCCGCATAGGCCGCCCAGACCGAGGCGGCGGCGAAGACGATCAATCCGGCGACGAGCACGGTCCGGTGCCCGTAGCGGTCGCCCAGCGCCCCGGCGGTGAACATGAGCGCGGCGAACACGAGCGTGTAGGACCCCGAGGCCCATTGCAGCTGAGCGGGATTCGCGCCCAGCCCGCGCGCCGGATCGGCGAGGGTCTCGAGCGCGGTGGCGAGGATGGTGTTGTCCAGCCAGATCAGCAGGGAGGACAGCAGGAGGACGGCGAGGATGAGCCGCTGCCGGGATCTCGGCAGCGTCGCGGGCACGGTCATGGATGCCTTCGATAAGATTGGTAGGAACCTGACGATCGCCAGTGTGCCGTGAATGTCAGGAACCTGTCAATCTCTGGAAAGGGTTGTCGCGGTGAGCTGTTCCGGATCGCAGGATGGATCCCTGACCTTCATGGTCCGCACGGTGTGGTTGAGCATGCGTTCCGCCATCGGTGAGGAACTCAAGGATTTCGGCCTCACGACCTCGCAGTACGCGACGCTGATGATGACGCAGAAACAGCCCGGGAAGTCGGTCACCGATATCGCCCGCGATGTCGGCAGCACCCGGCAGGCCGCGAACGAGATGCTCGGCGGCCTGGAGAAGGCGGGCCTGATCGAGCGCCGCCCGCACCCCACCGACCGCCGGACCCACCAGATCTACGTGACCGACGCGGGCCGCGCCATCTACACCGAGGCCCACGCCGCCGTCGGTCGCCGCGAGGCCGAACTGGAAGCCGGATTCACCCCCGAACAACGCGTCGCGGTCCGGGAATGGCTCAGCGGCATGGCCGAAGCCTGCCGCTGACCCGCGCCGATCCCGCCGCGAGAAGCAAGCGGCTTTCCACGATATGGAAAATTCCGCCGCCATAGGATCGTCCTGATTCGAACCCTTCGGCGAGTACGACCGGCCGCCTTACCGTTCCGGACACCAACTCTCCCGGGAGGAACGTGCCGATGAGCGAACCATGGCAGATCAGTACCGACGTGCTGGTGATCGGCGGCGGGCCCGCCGCGTGCTGGGCGGCGGTGCACGCCCGGGAAGCGGGCGCGGAGGTGGTGCTGGTGGACAAGGGCTACTGCGGAACCAGCGGCGCCACAGCGCCTTCCGGCACCGGCGTCTGGTACGTCGCGCCCGAGGCCGCAGCGCGCGCCAATGCCAAGGCTGCCCGGGAGGCGCTGGGCGGGCATCTGGCCGACCACTACTGGATGGACCGGGTCCTCGACCAGACCTACGTGAACATGAACCGGCTGGCCGTCGAGGGCCGGTACCCGTTCCCGGTGGATCCCGGCACCGGCGAGCCGGTGCGCACCGGGGTGCAGGGGCCCGAATACATGCGCCGGATGCGGGCCTGGGTGAAACGCCTCGGCGTGCGGATCCTCGACCATTCGCCCGCGCTGGAACTCCTGGTCGATGCCGAGGGGGTGGTGCGCGGGGCGGCCGGCTATCGGCGGCAGGCGGAGCAGGACTACTGGATCACCGCCGGCGCGGTGGTGCTGGCCACGGGCGGATGCGCCTTCCTGTCGCGGGCGCTGGGCACCAATGTCGACACCGGCGACGGCGCGCTCATGGCGGCCGAGGCCGGCGCGCGTTTCTCGGGCATGGAGTTCTCCAACGCCTACGCCATCGTGCCCAAGGGCTCGACCATCACCAAGACCGCCTACTACGGCTACGCCACCTTCTTCCACGCCGACGGCCGGGTGCTGGAGGGTGCGGGCTCCGCCAAGGGCCGGTCGGTCATCGCGCGAACCCTGTTGTCGGAGCCCGTGTTCGCGCAGCTGGACCGCGCCGACGCCGAGGTGCAGGCGCGGATGCGGCTGGGCCAGCCCAACTTCTTCCTCCAGTTCGACCGGCGCGGGATCGACCCGTTCACCGACCGCTTCGAGGTGGATCTGCTCGCCGAGGGCACGGTGCGCGGAACCGGGGGCATCGATATCGTCGACGACGACTGCGCGACAACGGTTCCCGGTCTCTACTCGGCGGGCGACGCCGCGACCCGGGAACGAATCTGCGGCGGATTCACCGGCGGCGGCAGCCACAACTCGGCCTGGGCCATGTCCTCCGGAAGCTGGGCGGGCCGGGGTGCGGCGGCCTTCGCCCGGCGATCGGGGCGCGTCGATCCCTCCGGCGTCCACGGAGCCGGGCGGGTCGGATTACGGCCGGAGACAACGGAATCGGTGTCCGCCGACGAGGTCGTGTCGGCCGCGCAGCGCGAACTCATCCCGTTCGAGAAGAACTATCTGCGTCACGGTGACCGCATCCGCCCCGCCCTGGCCGAACTGGACGAGCTCTGGGAGCGGGCCGCGCGCGGGCTCGGCGGCGGAACCGGCGCCGAGCGGATCCGGGCCCGGCAGGCCGCCGCCATTACCGCGGTCGGCCGACTGATGTACCGATCCACGCTGGCGCGCAAGGAAACTCGCGGAATGAGCAAGCGTGCCGACCACCCGGACCTGGATCCGGCGCAGCACCACCACATCCTGTCCGGCGGCCTGGACCGGGTGTGGACCTCGACCGCCGCGGCCACCGGTCTCACCTCGGTGGTGGCGTCGTGATCGAACTGGTTCGCGCCGAGGACTGCATCGCCTGCGACAAGTGCGTCGACGTCTGCCCGACCGATGTCTTCGACCGCACCGACAGCGGAATACCGGTCATCGCACGGCAATCCGACTGCCAGACCTGCTTCATGTGTGAGGCGTACTGCCCGGCCGACGCCCTCTACGTCTCACCCGAGGCCGCGCCGCTCGCGGACCGCAGCGCGATCCCCGAATCCCACATCGGTCGCTACCGTGAGCAACTCGGTTGGGGCCGGGGCCGCACACCGGGCAGCCTCGTCGCCCTCGGCCCGGCCCTGCCGCACGGCGCCCTGCCACCGCGGCTGATCGAGCCCGGTCGACTGGTTCGATGAGTGGCCGCCGCGCATACTCGGAGCGCTGCTGCTCGCACCTGTCTCCGGCCGAGCTGTACCCAGCCGAGCCGGTGTGTCGATTACGGTGTCCGGCACAGTGATCGGAGATCGCGCCCGTCGATCCGGGCGCGCGGTCACCGCAGGGCGAGGGCGAGGAAGAAGTCGACGCGGTCCTCGAGCCGGGACAGGTCGCGGTTGGTGAGTTCCTCGATGCGCTGAATGCGGTAGCGCAGCGTATTCACGTGCAGGTGCAGCAGATCCGCGCACTTGGTCCAGGACCCGGACACCTCGAGGAAGGTCTCCAGGGTGTGCACCAGATCGGCACGATTGTCCTGGTCGTAGACCCGCAGCGGATCCAGCAGCCGCACCCGGAACATGCGCCGGACCTCGTCGGGGACGCTGGCCAGCAGCAGCATGTGGGTGGCGAGCTCGTCGTGGCGGACCACGCTGGTGGGCTGCTGCCGTTCGGCGGCCATGCGCCGTGCGTAGCGGGCCTCCTCGACCGCGCCGCGCAGCCCCTCGCCGTCGACCGCGCCGCTGATGCCGACCGAGAGCCGGCTCAGTTGCAGCCCGGGTTCGAGGGCTTCGATGGCCCGGTGGATGCGGTCGTCGAGGGCCTTGTCGTCACCGAGGGCGACCAGCACGATGACCTCGCCGTCGACCACACCGACGGCAGGGCTTCTGCCGTAAAGGATTTCGCGCAATACGGCGCGCAACTCACCGGGCCGCACGGCCCCGGAATCCGCGGTCGCGGCGACCGCGAGGTACCGGTCGGACAGTCCCAGCCCGGTCAACTCCAGCCGGGAGATGATGTCGGCGGATTTGGCGTCGGACATGATCAGCTCGATCAGTTCCTGGGCCAGCCGCCCCTCGGCGCTGTGCCGATCGTCCTGCCGGGCACGTTCGAGGGACACCACCGCGGCCAGTTCCCCGATGAGGGCCCGCCGCTCCTCGGGCCAATCCTTGTAGTCGCTCTCGAACACCAGGAACCAGTCCGCGATGCGTGAGGTCCCGTCGGCGTCCACCGCGAACAGCGAGTACCGCACCTGATTGTGGGAAAGCACATGCGGCATCCGCCGCGCGCCCAGGAACGCCGACCGCACCTGTTCGGGGAGGTCGCGGGTCGGCCCGGCCACCACGCGGCCGAGTGCGGACACCACCCAGCAGCGCGTGCCCAGCGTGCGATGCACCAGGTCGAGCACCGAATCCAGCCCGCCGCCGGACACCAGCTGCCGGTGCCGGTCCAGGATCGCGCTCAGGTCGGCGGCCCGTCCGGACGACAGCTTCCGGTTGATCTGCTCGGTGACGGTGGCGAAGGCGATCTGCTCCTCGACCCGGAACAGCGGGATTCGGTGTTTCTTACAGGCCGCGACGAGATCGTCGGGCGGTTCGCCGTACAGCGCGTCACCCGCGGCGAGCGCGGCCACCCGGGCGCGGGCGAGCGCGCTCACGAAGGTCTCGCTGTCCTCGGGGGAATGCCGCCATTGCAGCCCGGTCAGGACGAATTCGCCGCCGGAGAGGTATCGACCGGGATCGAGCATGTCGGTGGTTACCACCCAGCGTACGAAGCGGTCCAGCTCGTCCTCTCCGGTGACGAGCCGCAAGCCCAGATCGTGCATGGTCAGCAGGGAACGTAACCGCATGATGCCCGAGGCT
Source organism: Nocardia sp. NPDC059228 (assembly GCF_042754245.1). Lineage (NCBI taxonomy): Bacteria > Bacillati > Actinomycetota > Actinomycetes > Mycobacteriales > Nocardiaceae > Nocardia > Nocardia sp. NPDC059228. The sequence continues at coordinate 108,963 of NZ_JBHZAL010000025.1, forward strand.
AACAGTCGGTGACGGCCCGGTTACCGAACTTGGATGTAACTACGAACGCGCCCCTGTGAAGCAGGCCACAGGTTCGGAGGTCTCGTCCTTTCGGGCATGACCGCCCGCCGGGTTAAGTGGTTGACACACGCCAATGACGGATGGAGGTCGGATGTCGAGTCGCCTGGAATGGCTCGGTTCGCTGCCCCTGGAAGAGGCCGAGACGCACCTGCTGACCTGCAATGCGTCGCGGACCTGGGCACGCAAGATGGTGGCGAACCGGCCGTACGCGGACGAGTCGAGTCTGATCGCCGCGGCGGTGACCGGGGTCACCGAGCTGAGTTGGACCGATGTCGAGGAGGCGCTGTCGGCGCACCCCCGGATCGGCGAGCGCACGGCCGCCGCCCACCAGTCCGAGCGTGAGGCGAAGTGGTCCGCCGACGAACAGTCCGGAGCCTCCGACGCCGACGATCAGGTGAAGGCCGATCTGGCCGCCTGGAACGTGACCTACGAGGAACACTTCGGCCATGTCTTCCTGATCCGGGCCGCCGGGCGCAGCGCCACCGAGATGCTCTCGGAGCTCCAGCGTCGTCTCGGCAACTCGGTCGCCGACGAGCAGCTGACGGTCCGCCGCGAGCTCGCCGACATCACCGGCCTGCGGATCCGGAAACTCCTGGAGGACAAATGAGTCTGTCCACGCACGTACTCGATGCCGCGACCGGACGCCCGGCCGCGGGCATGGCGGTGCGGCTGGAGAACGCGGCGGGGGAGGTCCTCGCCGAGCGCCACACCGATGACGACGGCCGGGTCAAGGATCTGCCCGCCCCGAGCGCCGGTGCCCACCGCCTGATCTTCGACACCTCCGGTGTCAGCCCGTTCTATCCGACGGTGACCATCGACTTCCTGGTCACCGATCCGGATGAGCACTACCACGTACCCCTGCTGTTGAGCCCCTACTCCTTCTCTACGTACCGGGGCAGCTGAGTGCTGTCGTACCTGCGTCGAACCGATATCTAGAGGATTGCAATGGATTTCCTACAACCGGGAAGCTGGGCCGAAGCGCTCCAGCTGAAAGCGGAACGCCCCGAGGCGGTTCCGATTCAGGGCGGCACCGACGTGATGGTCGAGCTGAACTTCGACCGGCACCGTCCGGCCGCCATTCTGGACCTGAACCCGTGCCGTGAGGTCTTCACCGTCGACGAGCAGGAGGACGGCCGGATCCGGCTGGGCTCCGGCGTCCCGTTCGTGAAGATCATCAACCGGTATCAGGACCGCCTGCCCGGTCTGGCCCAGGCGTCGCGCACCGTGGGTTCTCCGCAGATCCGCAATCGCGGCACCGTCGGCGGCAATCTGGGCGGCGCCTCGCCCGCCGGTGACGCCCACCCGGCCCTGCTGGCCGCCAATGCCGTGGTCGAGGTCGAGTCGGCCGCCCGCGGCACCCGCATGATCGACATCGACGACTTCTACGTCTGGGTCAAGAAGAACGCGCTCGAGCCGGACGAGCTCATTCGCGCCGTGTGGCTGAAGCCCGCCGGCGGCCCCCAGTACTTCTCGAAGGTCGGCACCCGCAACGCCATGGTGATCGCGGTGTGCTCGTTCTCCGTTGCGCTGCACGCGGATTCGCGGACCGTCGGTGCAGGCATCGGCTCGGCCGGTCCGACCCCGATCCGTCCGGTGGAGGCGCAGGACTTCCTGGCCGCCAACCTGGACTGGGACAACGCCGGCGCGCTGAACGACGAGCTGGCCCGCGAGTTCGGCCGTCTGGTCGGCGCCGCGGCCAAGCCCATCGACGATGTGCGCGGCACCGCCGACTACCGCCGGCACGCGCTGTCGGTGATGGCCCGCCGGACCCTCGGCTGGGCGTGGAACGACTACACCGCGGAGAGGAAGGCGGCCTGATGCGTATCAACTTCACCGTCAACGGATCCCAGGAAACCGCCGACGACGTCTGGGAAGGCGAGAGCCTGCTGTACCTGCTGCGTGAGCGGGTCGGCCTCCCCGGTTCCAAGAACGCTTGCGAGCAGGGTGAATGTGGTTCCTGCACCGTCTATCTGGACGGCACCCCCGTTTGCTCGTGCCTGGTGGCCGCCGGTCAGGTGGAGGGCCGTTCCGTCCGCACCGTCGAGGGCCTGGCCGACGGCGACAAGCTGGACCCCATGCAGCAGGCCTTCGTGGAGGCCGGCGCGGTCCAGTGTGGTTTCTGCACACCGGGTCTGATCGTGCAGGCGCACGACCTGATCGATCGGGTGCCGAACCCGTCGGACGTCGAGATCCGTGAGGCGCTCGCCGGAAACCTGTGCCGCTGTACGGGTTACGAGAAGATTCTGGATGCCGTTCGCCTGGCGGCCGAGCGGAAGGCTGCGGCCAAGTGAGCAAGCTCGTCATCGAAAACGCTTATATCGCACCGATTGTCGGTGCGGAGATCCCCAATGGCTATCTGATCGTCGGCGACGACGGCCGGATCGAAGCTCTCGGTGCAGGACCTGCGCCGATGGTGGTGGGTGCTGAACGCCTCTCCGGCACCGGCTGCCTGGTGACCCCGGGCCTGGTGAATACCCACCACCACCTCTACCAGTGGGCCACCCAGGGCCTGTTCCAGGACGCCACCCTGTTCGAGTGGCTGACCGGTCTGTACCGCCTGTGGGCCACCATGGACGCCGAGATCGTCTACGGCGCGGCGTCCGCAGGTCTGGGCTGGCTCGCGCTGACCGGCACCACGACCTCCACCGATCACCACTATGTGTTCCCCAAGGGCCGTGGCGATCTGTTCGAGGCCGAGGTCCGTGCCGCCCGCGAGCTGGGCATCCGCTTCCACCCGTGCCGGGGGTCCATGGACCGCGGTCAGTCGCACGGTGGCCTGCCGCCGGACGAGGTGGTCGAGAACCGCGAAGAGATCCTCCTCAACACCGAGGAGATCATCCGCGCATACCACGACCCGTCCTTCGACTCCATGCTGCGCGTGGCCGTCGCCCCCTGCTCGCCGTTCTCGGTGTCCGAGGGCCTGATGGTCGATTCGGCCGCGCTGGCCCGCCGGCACGGCGTGCGCCTGCACACCCACCTCGCCGAGACCCTCGACGAGGAAGAGCACTGCATCGAGCAGATGGGTTGCACCCCGGTCGAATACATGGAGAAGCTGGGCTGGCTCGGCGACGACGTGTGGTTCGCCCACGCGGTGCACCTGCACGACAAGGACATCTCGGCGTTCGCCAAGACCGGCACCGGTTCCGCGCACTGCCCGACCTCCAATGCCCGCCTGGGCGCGGGCATCGCGCGAGTGATGGACCTGCTCGCCGCCGGTGCGCCCGTCGGTCTCGGCGTGGACGGCGCGGCCTCCTCCGAGCTCACCTCCATGGCCGGGGAAATGCGGCAGGCCATGCTGTTCCAGCGCGCCGTGCACGGCCCCCGCGCCATGACCGCGCGGCAGGCCCTCGAGGTCGGCACCCTGGGCGGCGCCCGGAACCTGGGCCGCCAGAACGAGATCGGCTCCCTCGAGGTCGGCAAGCTCGCCGATATCGCGGTCTGGAAGGTGGACGGCTTCCGTGCCGCCATCGAGGACCCCGTGTGCTCGCTGGTGTTCGGCCCGCAGCCGCCGCTGGCGCGCCTGCTGGTGGGCGGCAACACCGTCGTCGAGAACGACGAGCTCAAGACCATGCCGCACGACGCCGTCGGCCAGGCCGGCGTCGCCGCACGGCAGCGAATCATGAAGCAGGAGAACCGATGACCATCACACGCACCACCCGGTTCCCCACGGATGTGGCGGTCCCGGGCAAGGGCGGGATCGGCGAGAGCCCGCTCCGCCCGGACGGCACTCTCAAGGTCAAGGGCGAATTCGCCTACTCCTCCGACCTGTGGATGGACGGCATGCTGTGGGGCGCGACCCTGCGCAGCCCGCACGCCCGCGCCAAACTCGTCAGCGTCGACACCAGCAAGGCCCTCGCCATGACCGGTGTGCACGCCGTGCTCACCCACGAGGACGTGCCGGGCCGCAAGGTCTACGGCCTCGACCACACCTGGGACCAGCCGGTACTGGCCTTCGACGAGGTGCGCCATCACGGCGAGGCCATCGCCCTGGTCGCCGCCGACCACCCCGAGATCGCCCGGCGCGCCGTCGCCGCCATCGAGGTGGAATACGAAGTGCTGGAACCGATCACGGACCCGATGGCCGTTGTCGAGGACCCGGTCGGGCTGGCCGTGCAGTCGCGCGGCGGCATCGCGCGCTACCAGCCGGTGCGCTCCGGCGACATCGAGATCGGCAAGGCCCTCGCCACCGTCGTGGTCTCCGAGGAGTTCGAGGTCGGCATGCAGGACCAGGCCTTCCTGGGCCCGGAATCCGGCATGGTCATCCCGAACGAGGACGGCTCGCTCGACTTCTATGTCGCGACGCAGTGGCTGCACTGGGACCTCACCCAGATCGGCCCGTGCCTGGATCTGGACGAGGACCAGATCCGCATGACCATGTCCGGCGTCGGCGGCGCGTTCGGCGGCCGCGAGGACCTGTCCATGCAGATCCACGCCGGCATGCTGGCCATGCGCACCGGCAAGCCGATCAAGATGATGTACAACCGCGAGGAGTCGTTCTTCGGGCACGTGCATCGCCACCCGGCGAAGATGCGCTACGAATTCGGCGCCACCGCGACCGGAAAGATCACCTACGCCAAGGTTCTCATCGTTCTCGACGGCGGTGCGTACACCTCGGCCACCCAGAACGTGATCGGCAATGCCGCCTCGCTGGCGCTGGGCCCCTACGAGGTGCCGCACCTGGAGATCGACGCCTACGGTGTCTACACCAACAATCCGGTCTGCGGCGCCATGCGCGGATTCGGTGTCGTGCAGGCGTGTTTCGCCCACGAGTCCATGATGGACAAGCTCGCCGAGGCGCTCGACATGGATCCGGTCACGGTCCGTCAGGTCAATGCCGTCTCCCAGGGCTCCACGCTCGCCACCGGCCAGGTCGTGCACGCGCCGACCCCGCTGAAGGAGATGCTCGACAGCCTGCGCGACATGGAACTGCCGGAGTCCGTGGACACCTCGGACATCCGCAACCTGCCCGGCGGTGCGTCGCAGACCACCCACGGCGAGGGCGTGTACCGCGGCGTCGGCTACGGCGTCGGCATCAAGAACATCTGCTTCTCCGAGGGTTTCGACGACTACTCGACCGCCCGGGTGCGCCTGGAAGTGATCGGCGGCGAGCCGGTCGCGCTGGTGCACACCGCCGGCGCGGAGGTCGGCCAGGGTCTGATCACCCTCGAAGCACAGATCGCGCGCACCGAGCTCGCCATCGAGCGGGTGGTCAGCCACCCCTCCGACAACAATGTCGGCAGCTCGGGTTCCTCGTCCGCGTCACGCCAGTCGTACATGACCGGCGGCGCGGTGATGACCGCCTGCCGCGCGGTGGCCGACGAGCTGTTCGTGCTGGCGCGCAAGAAGTTCGACGTGCACGGCTTCATGCGGCTCGAGGGCGGCAAGGTCGTCAAGAACAACGGTGAGGTGGTCGCGACCATCGAGGATGTGCTCGGCGACGACGTCATCGATCTGACCCGTGAATACCACCACCAGGCGACCACCGGTATGGACAAGGTGACCGGTCAGGGCTCCAGCCACACCCAGCTCGCGGTCTGCGTGCACCGGGCCGTGGTGGATGTCGACACCGAACTCGGACTGGTCAAAGTCGTTGCCCTGGACGCCGTTCAGGACGTCGGCAAGATCATGAACCGGCTTTCGCTGGAAGGCCAGATCCACGGCGGCTCCATTCAGGGCCTGGGTCTGGCGGTTATGGAGGAAATTCAGGTCACCAACGGCAAGGTGCGGAACCCGTCCTTCACGGACTATCTGATTCCCACCATTCTCGATACACCCCCGCAGAAGCTGGAGATCCTGGAGAATCCGGACCCGCACGCCCCCTACGGCCTGCGCGGCGCGGGTGAACCGCCCACTCTCTCCTCCACGCCTGCGATCGCCGCAGCGATTCGCGATGCCTGCCGCAAGCGGGGCGGCACCGGAAACATCAACCGCGTGCCCGTGCGTCCGGAAGACATCATCCGGAACAGTTGATCAACAGGGGCAGATCGCGCCTCTCGAAATGGTGGAGCGCGATAGGGACCCCACAACAAGCATCACCGAATCCGCGGCCCGGGATACCCCAGCACCCCGGGCCGCTGGTCGGCTACGCCCATAGGAGGGCAGCCATGACCCAGACTCAGTCACCGATCACCACCCCGGAAACGCGGGGTTCTGCGCTCGAAAAGTTCTTCAGGCTATCGGAGCGCAAGACCACCATATCGCGTGAAATCCGTGGCGGCATCACCACATTCGTCGCTATGGCGTATGTCATATTGCTGGTTCCGCTAATTCTCGGCGGCGTCACCGACGCGCACGGGGACAAGCTCAATATCGCTCAGCTGACCACCACGACCGCCTTCTCCGCCGGCCTGACCACCGTCCTGATGGGCGTGGTCGGCAATGTGCCCCTCGCATTGGCCGCCGGCCTCGGTCTGGTCCCCGTCGTCGCCTATCAGGCCGCACCCCATATGACCTGGCCGCAGGCCATGGGCCTGGTGGTGCTGATGGGCATCGTCATCGTCATCCTGGCCGCGACCGGCCTGCGGACGATGATCATCAATGCCATTCCGCTGGCCATGAAGAACGCCATCGGCGTCGGCATCGGCATGTTCATCGCCATGATCGGCCTGGTCTCCTCCGGCGTGGTGGGACATGGTGCGCCCGGCGGGCCACCGGTAACACTGGGTGTCGAAGGACATCTGGCCGGCTGGCCCACGGTGGTCTTCGCCGTCGGCCTGCTGCTGATGCTCGCCCTGTTCATCCGCAAGGTGCCGGGCGCGATCCTGATCAGCATCGCCATCTCGACCGTGCTGGCGATCATCGTCAACGCCATGGCGACCATCGACCCCAAGGCGTGGGGCACGGTCGTCCCCGAGAAGCCGAAATCGCTGTTCGCTTCCCCGGATTTCGGTCTGATCGGTCACATCGACCTGTTCGGCGGCTTCGCCACCGCGGGTGCGGTGACCGCCACGGTGGTGCTGTTCACCCTGGTGCTGACCGGCTTCTTCGACGCCATGGGAACGGTTTTCGGCGTCTGTGACGAGGCGGGCCTGGTGGACGAGAAGGGTCAGGTGCCCGGCATGGGCAAGATCCTCACCACCGACGGTGTCGCCCAGATCGTCGGCGGCCTGTCCGGCGGCGCGGGATCCACGGTGTACGTCGAGTCGGCGACGGGTGTCGGTGAGGGCGCCCGTACCGGTCTGGCCAGCGTCATCTCCGGCGGATTGTTCTGTGCCGCCATCTTCTTCACCCCGATCGCGGCCGTGGTGCCGATTCAGGCCGCCGCTCCCGCCCTGGTGCTGGTCGGCGCGCTCATGATGACGCAGGCCCGCAAGATCGACTGGAACGATCTCGAGGTCGCCGTGCCGGCCTTCGTCACGATCGTGCTCATGCCGTTCACCTACTCGATCACGAACGGTGTCGGTGCGGGCCTGATCGCCTACACGGTGATCAAGCTCGCTCGCGGTAAGTACCGCGAAATCCATTGGCTGGTGGCCGTGGTGAGCGTCGTCTTCGTCGCCTACTTCGGTATCAACGGCATCGAATTGGCCCTGGGAGGCTAGTCATGCGCGACATCGCGGCACAACTCTTGGAATGGCATGCGGCGGGCAAGGAATACGCCGTGGCCTCCATCATCGGGATCGGCGGCTCCGCGCCCCGTCCGATCGGCGCGGCCCTGGCCGTGGATGCCGACGGCACCGTCATCGGAAGCATTTCCGGCGGCTGTGTCGAGGGTGCGGTCTACGAGTTGTGCCGCGAGTCGCTGCGAACGGGAGAACCGCTCCGAGAGACCTTCGGCTACAGCGACACCGACGCCTTCGCGGTCGGATTGACCTGTGGCGGAACGATTCAGGTGTTCGTCCAGTCGGTGACCGAGTCCACTCGCGATGCGGTGGAGAAGGTCCTGCGAGCTGAGGGGGAGGCCGTGGCCATGGTCCGCGACCTCGACAGCGGCGCCGTCATGGCGCTGGGCACCTGGTGGACCTCCGGAGCCGAATTCGACGAACGGGTGGTGGCCGAAGCCCAGGCCATGCTCGACGCCGGCACCACCGCGGTGCGCACCATCGGGTGTGGTGACGCCGAGGTCACGGTATTCGTGGAATCCCATGTGCCGCCGCCGCGGATGATCGTCTTCGGGGCGATCGACTTCGCGGCCGCGGTCGCCAGCATCGGCAAGTTCCTCGGCTATCACGTCACCGTCTGCGACGCGCGGGAGGTCTTCGCCACCCGCGCCCGCTTCCCCGGCGCGGACGAGGTGGTCGTGGAATGGCCGAACAAGTATCTGGCGCGGACCCAGGTGGATGCCCGGACCGTGCTGTGCGTGCTCACTCACGACGCCAAATTCGATGTGCCGCTACTGGAGGTGGCGCTTCGCCTGCCGGTGGCGTTCGTGGGTGCGATGGGATCCCGGCGGACGCACGAGGACCGTCTCCAGCGGCTTCGTGCTGTCGGGATGACGAATGCCGAACTGGCGCGGCTGAAGTCGCCCATCGGACTCGATCTCGGCGGGCGGACTCCGGAGGAGACAGCCGTCTCCATCGCCGCCGAGATCGTGGCGGTCCGCCGTGGGGGCACCGGAATGCCTCTGGGCACCTACGGCGGACCGATCCATCGCGATGCGATCGCGGTGCCGGAGGTGACCGTTCCGGACTCGCCGGACGCCCTCCGGCTCACCGCTTGATGCATCGGTCGACCGAAAAGGAACCACGGCAATGCCTTTGATCTTCCTGAACGGGGGTGCCATGCGCGGCGGACCCCTGAACCACCTGCTCGAGGGCGCGCCCTGCGCCGGGGAGGTCAGGACCGCGCCGCACTACCGGTTCTATTCGGTCGGTGACCGCTTCCCCGGCCTGCACCCGGTGGCCTACGGCGGCGCGCCCATCGCGGGCGAGCTGTTCGAGGTGCCGATGCAGGTGCTGCGCACCCGCCTGCTCCCGGCCGAACCGCCGGAGCTGGAACTGGGTGTGATTGTGTTGGACGACAACCGTTCGGTGCTGTCCATGCTGTTGCGCCGCCCGATCATTTCCTACCCGCAGCTCATCGACATCACCGATTTCGGTAGCTGGCATACCTACAGGGAGGAAACGGCCCGATGAAGTACACCGCCGAGGGCGCGCTGCGGAAGTTCGACGTGCACTGCTCGATGCTGTTCACCGATCTGCCGCTGCTGGAGCGTCCGGCGGCGGCGAAGGCGGCCGGGTTCGACGCGGTCGAGTTCTGGTGGCCCTTCGGCGAGAACCCGGTGCCCGGGGACAAGGAGGTCGACGCGTTCGTCTCCGCGGTGTCCGACGCCGGGGTGCAGCTGGTCGGGTTGAATTTCATCGACCTGGTGCCCGCCGGGCGGGGACTGGTGTCCGTGCCCGGACGCGAGGCCGAATTCCGGGACAATATCGACGTCACCGTGGGGATCGCCGAGCGGCTGGGATGCCGGTCGTTGAATGCCCTGTACGGGAACCGGATTCCCGGCGCGGATCCGGCGGTGCAGGACGGGCTGGCGTTGGAGAACCTGCGACTGGCCGCGCGCGCCGCCGCGGGCATCGAGGCGCAGGTGGTGCTCGAGGCACTGAATTCCATCGAGTCGCCGGACTATCCGATCGTGTCGGCGGCGCGCGCCGTACAGGTGATCGATGCGGTCGGCGAACCCAATCTCCGGTTCCTCTGCGACCTCTATCATCTCGCGCGCATGGGTGCGGATCTGTTCGGCGTGATCGCCGAATACACATCCCGGATCGGGCACGTGCAGATCGCGGATGCGCCCGCGCGCAGCCGGCCCGGCACCGGAACCCTCGATTTCGAGGCCCTCTTCGCCGCCCTCGACGCCGCCGGATACGACGGCTGGATCGGGCTGGAATACCAGGACCCCGACCGTGATTGGAGCTGGATCGAGTGAGCGTCGTGCTGAGCCGGCCGGGATCGTGGACACCGCAGGGGCACTGTGCGTCGGCGCTGCCGCCCGGCTGGGTGGTGGAGCGGTTCACCGTGCAGCTGCCGGTCGTCGGACGCACGCGGCATCGCCACGAGCGAGTGGGGCCGACCGTCACGAGCGAGTGGGACTGACGGCCATGAGCGAGTGGGGCTGACGGCCATGAGCGAGTGGGACTGACCCCCGCTTCACGGGCCCGGGAGCCGCTGACCGATGAGGGGCCGGCGGCTCCCCGCGCTTCACTGCGTCAACGCCCGATCGATGACCACGGCGTACATCGCTGTCTCCCAGGGCTCCGGCTCGGCACCCAGGAGGATCTCGTCCAGAAGTGGCGCTCGCGCCAGGCTTCCCGCGCCGTAGTGGCCGGAGGCGCGTGCACTGGCGATGACCGCGTATATGACGGTGGCATACACCTCGGACCGCTCCGCGAGCACGACACCGTCCTTCGCCTCGAAACGCCGCAACCGATCTTCGACCGCGTCGATTACATCCTGCAGCGCTCGGATCTCGATATCACTCTGGTCGTCCACGCCCCACCCCCTTCGGTCTGCGGTGCGATTCACCGAAAAGAAATGTCCTGGCCTGCAATTTGATCGGGCAGATTGTGATCGGGCACTGGGCGTGCGCTTTCTGCGCGGCGAGCGCATCGGAAACGGTCATCCTCGGCAGTGCTCGGTGACTGGATCGTGGAAGGTCGAACATCGTTGGAACCTCCCCATATTCGGGATTGCGACCCCACCAGCAGACCATCAGCGACTGCTTTACACCGGCAATTCCGGAGAATTCGGGTAGATGAATACCGAACCCGCTACCGATAACCGTCGGCCCACTGCGCTACACGGGACCCTCGGCGGATAAGGGCGTGGCTCGGGAGGCGTCGGGTGTGCGGCGGGGCGGTCGGGCCACGGCAATGGCGAGTGTGCGCTGTATTCGCCAGGGGAGTGCCGCGAACAGCGACAGCATGGCGGCGGCGGTGCCGCGCAGGTCGTCGCGGCCGGAGAGGTAGGCGCGCTGGGATTCGGCGGGCAGTGCGAAGAAAGCCTCGAAGAAGAGGGGGAGGTCGGCGGGCGGCAGTGCCAGCAGGGCGCGTAGTCCGGCCTGGCGCAACAGGTGCACGGCGCGCGCCGGACCCGGCCACAGGGGGTCCCCGGCTACGACGGCATCGGCCATCCGCAGGGAGGTCGCGACGCTGTATCCCGTTGCCGGATGCGTGAAAGCGCCCGCGGAGCCGAACGTGCGGGCGTTCGGCCGGCCGCCGTGCACGGGGAATCGGACGCGTTCGACCGGTTCGGTGCCGGTGAGAGTGATTCCCCGGGAACGCAATCGGTGCGTCAGCCGGTCGTGCAGCGTCCGCTGATCCAGCGCCGGGAGCCCGGCCAGGCACGTCTCCTCCAGCAGAACCCGCTCATCGTCCAAGGGCACCGCGTACAGAAACGATCGGGGCGCATCGGTTTCCGCGCCGTTGTCCGCACGCCAGTCCATGAAATACGTCTCCGGCTCCGGCAGGCGGGCCCGGTCCACGATCACCCCGAATGCCGTCTGCTCGGCCAGCCTGGGGGAGCGGGCCACCCCGCGCGCGTCGATGACCCGTCCGGCCGCCAGCACCGAACCCGACGCGAGCCGCACCGACGGCAGATCCAGTCCGTCGTGCCGGTGGCGGGCAGCGGGCGCGATGTCGGTCACGCTGTCCTGCAGGAGCCGCGCATCCGGAAGGTCCAGCGAATCCTGCAGGCGCGCGGTATCGAAGACGATGTAGCGGCGATCCAGTTCGATGCGGTGCCGCGCCCACACGATCGGGTGGTCGACCGTCGCCCCCATCGCCTCCGGAGCGACCCATTGCGGCAGCTCATCCGCCCAGGCCGCATAGGTGGCCGTCCATCGCCGCCGGGGGTGCGGATCGACGATCGTGACCGAGAGTCCGTGCGCCAGCGCGCGGTGGGCGAGGGCTCGCCCCGCCGGGCCCGCACCGCAGATGAGGAGATCATCGGTCACCACGTGATTGGATCATGCCGGTTCGCCCGCCTACGCTTCGGGAATGATGCCGGGCCGGGGAGGGCTCGGGCAGGCCGCGAAAGGTGAGCAGATGACGTATCCACCCGCCGGATTCGGCGGCGACCCCACCGTGCACGGGCAGCCGCCGCAGGATCCGGATCCGGCGTGGTGGGACCACCCCGCTCAGCAGACCGGCAGCCAGCCGCAGGCGCCGCAGCCCGGCTGGCCGGGACAGCAGCCGGCCGATCCGGCGGGGTGGGAGCCCACACAGACGAATTGGATTGGGCAGCAGGGATATCCGCAGCAGCCGGGGTATCCGCAGGACGCGGGATTCGCACAGCAGCCGGGGTTTCAACAGCAGCCGGGGTTCCAGCAGAGCCCGGGTTTTCCGCAGCAGCCGGGCTTCCCGCCGCCGCAGCCACCGAAGTCGAACACCGGGTTGGTCATCGGTGTGGTGCTCGGCGTGGTCGTCGTGCTCGCGGTCGCCATCGGCGCGATCGTCCTCGTCTCCAAGAGCGACGACACTTCGCAGGCCGACGCGACCACCACGACCACCACGATGCTCACCACCAGCGCTCCGGCCACCACCCGCAGTGCCCCGACCACCACCAAGTCCGCACCCGGCGGCAAATCGTTCAGCTATACCGAGTACGGCCAGGACTGGAACTTCAAACTGGGCGACGTCGCACTCCAGGCCACCTACGTGTCCGGTCGCGATTACAACACCTGCGCCGACATCGAGGAAGCGGGCAAGCTGACCGGCCTCGGGTGCAAGCGCGCCTCCGAGATGGCGTGGAAGGCTGAGAACGGCACGCTCATGCTGACCCAGCTGGTGCTCACCATGTCCGACGCGGACAAGGCCTCCGGCGCCGACGGCCAGTTCGACGACAAGGACGTCGTGCTCCCGGAAGGCAGTTACATCAACGACTTCGAGACCGGCAAATGGCGGGACGGCAGCCAGGGCACTTTCCTGGTCATCACCGTGGCCACCGCGACCCCGGCGGTCGACGAGGAAACGGTCAAGAAGTACCTGAAGTACCGCCACAGCGACACCCTGGGCGCGCTCGTCTTCCGCTGAGCGGCCGCGGTTCCGTGCCCGGCACCCACTCCTGGTGCCGGGCACGAGTTTTCGGTCCGTTCGGTGTCAGATGCCGCCGGTGGCCAGCAGGCCGCCGTCGACTCGCACGGTCGTGCCGGTGATCCACGACGACTCGTTCGAAGCCAGGAATCCGATCAGCGCCGCCACGTCCTCCGGCGACCCCAGCCGCTTCATCGGATAGATGCCCGCCGCGGCCTCCTCGTCGGCCGAGTACAGCGCGTCCGCGAACTTGGTCTTGATCACGCCAGGCGCCACCGCGTTCACCCGGATCTTCGGACCCAGCTGCCACGACAGCTCCTCGGTGAGCCGGATGAGCGCGGCCTTGGACGCCCCGTACGCGGCGATCACGCCGGTGGACCGCAACCCCGCGACGCTGGCCACATTCACCACCGCGCCCCCGTGCTCACCCATCCACGCTCGGTACGCCTGCTGCACATACCCCAGCGCCGCAACGACATTCACATCGAAGATCTTGCGCACGGCATCCAGATCGGCATCCATCAGCGCCCCGTAAACCGGATTGATCCCGGTGTTGTTGATCAGCACATCCAGCGATCCGAACTGCGCCACCGCGGTGGCGACCTGCTCGGCCCGAGCCGCCGCATCGCCGGAATTACCGGCGACCGCGACCACCTTCCCCGGATGCCCCAGCCCGCGCAGCCGCTCCGCCGCCTCCTCCAGCGGCTCCGGCTTCCGAGCCGAAATCACCACATTGGCGCCTCGCCTGAGCAGCTCCGCAGCCACCGCGAACCCGATACCCCGGCTGGCCCCGGTGACCAGCGCGCTCTTACCCGACAAGTCATCACTCATGTGATGGCACGTTAGTTCAGTCCCGTAATCTGCGCGGATCCGCCCCGTTGGCGGGGTCATGCCGCCACTTTAACGTGGTCATGCAGTCACACGGAAGGACGAAACCGGTGCAGTCACATGGAGGCAGCGCGGACGCTGGCAGGCAGGCCGTCACGCCCCAGATCGACTCACGCGCGGGTCAAGGGTGTGTCGTGTGCGCCAGAGGATGGGGGAGACCTGTCACCGCGGTCAGTGCCTCGGCGACTTCGGCGAGCGACGCCCGGACGTAGGCATACGTCGCGCCGTCCCCGTACGTGGGCTCGGTGTGTCCGGCGTACGCGCGTGAGACGGCGTAACCGAATTCGCGCTCGACGAAGGTGAGTGTGGTGTAACGCAACCAGTGCGCGCTGACCTGCATGGTGTCCGCCCAGCGGAGGTGTTCGCGGATCCGCTGGGACAAGTAGTCGTACCGGCGTCGTCCGATGGGTCTCCCGCTTCGATAGCGGAGCACTTGTTGGGTCGATTGCACACCTCCGCGTGTGGACACGTGCTCGATGAGCCGGCGCATCAGCAACGGGGATATCGGCTGCCAGCGTTCGCTCTCGCCCTTCTCGCGGAGCTTGACAAGGCAGTCATCGGTGTTGAGGTCGTCAACGGTCAACGAGAGGACTCCGCCCTTGCGGCAAGCGGTTTCGATGTGAAGCCGGACGATGAGGGCATCGAGCTCTGTGTCGTTGCCAGTTGTCGAGGCGACGTGGCCGATCTGTCGACCTTGGTCGAGGGTCAGGGCATGCCGGGTACTGGGAAGCCGTCCAGGCTTGTGAGCCCGACTGGCTGGGTTGTCGGCGGGGCGAATCCAGCGGTCGGCCTCGGCGTGCTTGTAGATGCACCGGATGGCGGAAACCAAGTTTGCGGCTGCGCCACGGCCGCCGCGCGAGTTGACGCGGAGGATGGCGTGGCGGCGGTGTTCTTTCACGACGTTCGGCGGTTCCTCTTGCAGACCGGAGGGATCCGCAGGCCGCCATCATGGCGACGCATCCAATACTTGACGATGGCCGAGCGACAGGAGATATCTCGCGGCCTGGCAAGGGGGGCGGTCTGCCCGGGAGATCGCCGCTTAAATTCCCACCGCCGATTCGATTCCCGACGCTCGGCACCCGAGACGCCGCCCCAACGAACGGGTTTCCGAACACCTCGACCTGCGAGAACACCAGACACAGAGCAGCCGTGCTTGCGTTCGGCCCACCATCGTTTTCCGAACGCGCCCGCCAGGTTCGATCTCGGGGTGTAGGCCCCGGGAATTGGCTCGACGACGGCGCCCGCATCGCCATCGAGACCGTGC